>JBCCSO010000184.1:0-8185 GCA_039199965.1 Chloroflexota bacterium
CAGTGTATTACGTCGCAGTTTGAAAAGAAACATCTGATCGATACGCTTCACTAAGTTACAACGCCTAATAATTTAATACAAAAAGGCCCCAAGAGACTATCTATGTGGGCTTTTTGTATTCATTTATTAGGAGTTGGAACTTAGTGCCGCGTATCGATCAGATGTTTCTTTTCAAGCTGCGACGTAATACACTGAGCCAACCACCTTAAACTGACCGGCTTCGTAATATAATCATTTGCACCAGCTACCATTGACGCATGTTTGTCCCTTGTCATTGACATGGCTGTAAACGCTATGATAGGTACCTGAGCCAGTTCAAAGTCCTTAAGGTTGCGAATCTCTTTGATAGCTTGAACCCCGTTCATAATAGGCATTTCCATATCCATAAGCACCATATCTGGTCGGGTCTGCCTTACTTGTTCAAGTGCCTCTTTACCGTTACGCGCCAGAATAACTTCATAATTTTTAGACTTTAGAAAGTTTGAGATTGTTTCTAAGTAAAGTTCATCATCTTCAACAAGAAGAACACGAATTAAACGACGAAATGAATTTTGCCAGAGACGGCCGTTTGATAAATTGACGGCTGTTTCCCACGGTACCGAGATCGTAATTCGTGTCCCGCGGCCGACCTCACTATCAATAGATAAAAGCCCTTCGTGAAGCTGAGCATACTTCTGAACGAATCGCAAGCTCTGCTCTTGGTCGACCTCATCTCGCCACCAGTCGGCCTTGTAATGATTGATAAGCTGATCTTGCTCGATACCGACACCTGAATCCCAAACAGTGATATGAAGCGTCTCGTAAGCACGATCGCTAGTCAGTTCAAGCCCAATCGCTCCCTGATCAGGCGTATGCTTAACCGCATTCTCTAGCAGGATCATGAGCATTTTCTGAACATGCTTCCCATCGCACATGATTCTAAACTGCTCTTCTTCCACAGCTTCGTAAACTGTAATTGATTTTTTTTGAGCAGCCGGCCGAATCCGATCAAGACACTCCCCGCACAAATCGTTTACAGACACCTTGTGCAAATCAAGCATGGTGCGCGGGCTAGTCGTCACTCTAATCCCCTGAACCTCCATCTCTGCCACCTTTTCCACATTCATCGTGGCATAAGATGCCGCTACAACTTGGCGAATGGTTCGGCTGAGCATAGATCGCGACACCCGCGTGGCATCAATCCGTGCCTGAATCAAATCTGCAATCTGATCATCCAGAACAGCTTCTGTCCGCGCATCTTTTGTTAAGGCAATTACCGGAATATGAAAGCCGCTCATCTCTTTGAACATCACGACGAACTCATTTACATCGATGCCAGTCGCATCTAGAAGAATAACGTCTGTACGCCCCATCCTCATTAATTTTTGAAGGCTTAGTGGATCAAATGCCCAGCGAATCGCATAGGTTCGCGCCCGAACAGCAGAAAGAAGTCGCTCAATTTGACTGGCTACTCTTTGAGAGCGGGTCACAATTACAAGATTGATAATCGAAATTCTTTTGGGGGAATTCTGAGCACTAATCAGAGCAGAATTGATAGATTGATTGATCATTTTTGCGCAAGGTCCCTTTCCACTAGTCATTTGCATAAATCTAGCACAATAAATTGGTCAGTAATATATTACAGCTTACAGCTTTCCGTATTTAGAATACTTTTTCTACCTTACATGTGGGCTGAACATGGCTATGGATTTCTTAGATAATTAGGCATCAAGTTCTCCTGTACAGGAATCTGATCACTCTGAATTTGCTGGTAACCTAGCCTAGCAAGAACCCCGGCCGATCGATTGGAAATTTGTGAATCTACAATCGAAATAAAGTCGCAACTAGCGTTAATCTTAGACTGGATTTCTTCAGGAATTTCTCCAGCCATCAAACAGGGCTCACTAATGGCTCCCAGCAGCTCTTCCCAAGTTGAGTTATCGACATCACCAACAGACTTCCACACATCATCCTCCCACTTGTAACGCAACTGTAAAATGCGTTTACGGCCAGCTTCGACAATTACAAACATAGGCGAGTGGTTAGCAGGCACTGCGGCCGAAACGATATCGTGTGTATCAATCGCTGCAATTGGCATACCGTACACAGTCGCAATACCCTGTGCTACAGCTAACCCAATTCTCAATCCAGTATATGACCCCGGTCCGATTGCAACAGCAATGCCAGTTAGATCAGCAAACTCAAGTTGTGCATCATCAATTTGCCTGCTTATAGCAGGGGCCAGCTCAACCGTTTGGCGCAGAGTCGCATACCATCCAGTTTCACTTAAGACTGTATCCGTCTGCTCGTCATACAGCCCTATGGCAGTCCATCTTGATGCAGTATCAATTGCTAAAATTGGCATATCTATTTTTCCTCTTCCATCAACCGGTCTGCAAGCTCTTCAACGAGCTTGCTTGAGTGAGGCCCTGTCGACTGAAAGCTGACCCACCGGCCATTTTCTGCTGCCGTTGTAACAGGTTCAATCAGAATAGCGATGTAATCTGCGGGGAGCCACCCAACCACCACTTCGGGCCACTCAATGATGGTAGGTCCATCTGTATTCAAAATATCGTCAAGTCCTATCGTTTCTACATCATCATTACTGCTTAACCGGTAACAGTCCAGATGGTGCATAATCTGATCGTCAGTTGAACGGGTGTATTCGTTAATTAGCGTAAAAGTAGGGCTGGTCACTCTACTGCCTGATCCCCATCCCCGGCTCAACCCTCTGGTGAATGCGGTTTTTCCGGCACCAAGGCCTCCAATTAAGCAAACCACATCATCTATTCCAAGCAATTTTCCTAAAACTTCCCCTACTTTTTCGGTATCTGATACTACATCAGACTTAAGTTTCACAAATTTATCCCCGGTTTTCACAAATTTTTCTCTCACTACAGGACATATTGGCGAGTAATAAATTATACTACTACACTTTAATCATGGTATCATTCATACGCAATGCTGGGGTGGTCTATACTCCCATAAAAGCATCATTTCGGAGAAAAGTTAATGCGGATTCTGGTCATATCAGACATACATGCCAACTTGGAAGCTTTCAAAGCTGTCCTTGCAGATGCAGCCGGTGACTGGGATAAAGTTTGGTTCTTGGGTGATTTGGTTGGATATGGACCTGACCCAAATGAGTGTACAGAGCTCTTGGCTGAACTTGATCATATTGGACTATCTGGCAATCACGATTGGGCAATTCTAGGCAAACTCGATATCGAGTCTTTCAACGATCACGCGAAGTCGGCCGTTTTGTGGGCGAGGGGAATATTGCGTGATGATACTCGAGATTTTATAGAAAACTTACCCCCTGCTGTTGTTCCTGATCGGACATTTTCTTTAGCCCATGCAAGTCCGCGACAGCCGGTCTGGGAGTATATTTTAGATAGAGATACGGCCTCAATTAACTTCCATCATTTTTTAACCCCTTATTGCTTAGTTGGGCACACACATGTCCCCATCATTTTTGAGAGAGCTGAAGGGCAAACCTTCATCAACTATCCAGACTACGGTACGACCATTGACTTAAAAGAGATGGGACGCTTAATCATTAATCCCGGCAGTGTCGGGCAACCGCGTGACTCAGACCCGCGAGCAGCATATGCGTTCTTAGATCTTGAGAAACTGACATGGGAATATAAGCGGGTTGCTTATGATGTTGAAGTCACTCAGCGCCGCATGAGCGAAAACGGGCTGTCTGAGCGGTTGATTACACGCCTTACCTACGGTTGGTAGCAAACAGCAATACTTGCATTATCAAGAATCAAACAATTGAATCGGGAGCCTCATAATCGGCCGATTGATGACGAAAGTAAGTGTTATACAATTCAGCGTAGTGGCCATTTTGCTCAAGCAGACTGTTATGCCCCCCTTCTTCAATAATTTCACCCTGATTTAAAACGATGATTCTATCTGCATCTCTAATAGTTGATAGCCGGTGAGCAATTACGATGGCGGTACGATCTTTAAGGACCACGGCTAAGCTCTCTTGGATTTGTGCTTCTGTAACGGGGTCAATACTGGCTGTTGCCTCATCTAAAATGACAATAGAAGGATCTTCATGCAGGACACGCGCAAGAGCTACCAACTGACGCTGCCCCATAGAAAGCGAGCGCCCTTGCTCACCTACATCTGTATCTAATCCATTTGGCAAGCCGCTTACCCAATCTCCGTAACCAATACTACGCGCAGCATTCACCACCTCTTCATCGGTAGAATCTGGCCTTGAGTACCGAATATTTTCCCGCACACTGCCTGCAAAAAGGAACGGGGTTTGTGGAACCATACCAATATGTCGGCGATATGCACCCAAATCAAAGATACGTACATCTTGATTATCAATCAGCAATTGCCCCGCCTGGAACTCATAAAAACGAGACACAATTTTACCTAAGCTGGATTTTCCAGCCCCAGTATGCCCTACGAGAGCGATTGTTTCGCCCGCCCCGATTGTAAGATTGAAATCTTCGAGGACCTGCTCTTGCTTTGTGTAACGAAAATCGATGTTACGAAACTCAATTTCACCTTTCACAAAATGCAGAGGCATAGTATTCGTCTGGTGTACTCTTGGTTCAGAGTCCATAAGAGCAAACACACGTTCGGCCGCAGATAGGCCTAGCTGAAACTGGCTCCAGAATGATGCGATGCTGGTCAATGGGAACCAAAAGATAGCAATAGCCTGCACAAACAAGAACCAGTCTCCAATCGTAACCGCTCCATCTTGAACGCTTTGCCCTCCGAAGTAAATAATGATAACGGATCCCAATCCAGAAATCAGTATAAGGGCAGGAAAGATCGAACTATAAACGAACCCTTCTCTGAGGTTTACGTCATACGCTTGGTCGTTGATATCTTGAAATTCATTGTAAATTGTCTGCTCTTGACGAAAATTCTTGGCCACAGAAATACCCGCCAAGGTCTCTTGTAAATGAGCATTAACAGATGCTCTTGCTCGCTGTGTAGTGCTCGAGGCGCGGCGCGCAATGGTTCGGAAGGCGAGCGCGGTTAGCCAAATGAAAGGGGCGATGCTAATCGCAAGCAGCGCAAGTCGAGAATTAACAACAAACAAGACTATCAGCAGCATCAATACCAAAAGGACTTGACTCATCAGATTGAGTGTGAGTGTCACAACGGTCGTAAAATCTCTGGTGTCCCCAGTAATACGGCTAACGATTTTGCCAGATGGATGCTCATCATAAAATGACATGTCGCGGTCAAGAATCGATCCCATGACATCCTCACGCAGGTTAAGCACAACATCAGAAACAGCACGGGCAGTGTAAGCCTGGCGCAAATAGTTAAACACCCACGAAAACGCACCTGAAGCCAAAATTATAACGGTCAGCCACAGGGCTGTATTTAGCTCAAAATTGAGTGCTAATGCATCGATGGTTTGCGAGAGGGCGATAGGAAGAACCGTATCCATTACCGCATTCAAAACAATCATGCCTGCCACAAGGAGCATTGTGGGTAATTTCGGCCGAAAATACTGACCTATCCGACGTACTAAATCGCGGTCATCGTACTGACGATCATAGCCTTCCGCATCAAGGCCGTCCATGACAAATCCCATTACTGGCCTCCTTTACTTGTACTTGGCTGAGTAAAGCGAAAAATTCGCTGGTATAAAACGCACCGCTCTAATAGCTCCCTGTGGGTTCCTTGATCTAAAATCTTCCCTTGATCTAACACTATTACGTGATTGGCTCGGCGAATTTGAGATAAGCGATGGGTAATAAGTAATGTGGTCCGGCCGGTAAGCACCTTGTTGATAGCGTTTTGAATGCGGTCTTCCGTTGCGCTATCTATCGCGCTGGTTGCATCATCTAAGATCAAAATGCGCGGATCGGTGAGCAAAGCCCGAGCGATTGCAAGCCTCTGCCGTTGCCCACCAGAGAGTGTCACCCCACGTTCCCCAACTTGGGTATCATAACCATCTTTGAACTGTTTAATAAAGCTGTGTGCTTGCGCTTCTTTGGCTGCCCGCACCACCTGATCTTGCGTCACCTGCCGGCCTACGCCAAAACCTATATTGGCTGAAATATTTCTTGAGAACATGACAATATCTTGCTCGATCGTTGATATTTGAGTTCGCAAAGCATCTAGTTGCCAATCTCTAAGGTCAACCCCATCAATTAAAATTCTGCCGCTTGTAACATCGTAGGTTCGGTTAACTAGCTTGGTTAATGTACTTTTACCAGAGCCGGTTTGCCCCACAATTGCAACAGTTTCACCCGGCCGCGCTTTAAACGAAATGTTTTTCAGTACAGGCTCATCCCCATAACTAAAACTAACATTTTCAAAAACCAGCTCCCCATCCATCGTAGAGATATGGCCTTGTGCATTTTCATCAATGTCAGTTTCTTGCAGCATTAGCTCGAGGATTCGGTTAGCGCTAGCAATACCCAATTCAACAAGCGCAAACGTGAAAGTTGAAATAAATGTAGGGTAGCGGAGCAAAAATAGAAGACCAACGTAAGCAACCAAATCCCCAAGTGTAATTTGCTCTCGGGAAAGCAACCATGTGCCGTGCAAAAATCCCAGCGCAATAGTTAAGCCCAGTATAAAGGGTGGCAAATATCGTGCTTGAACAACACCCAAATCAACAAAAGTATCTCGATAACTACGCGCAGTTTGGCTAAACTTATCAATTTCTTGGTCTTCTTGAACATTGATTTTAACAACTTCAATTCCCGTTACCGTTTCAGCAACAGTTGCATTCATCTGGCCAAATTGACCGCGCAGTTTGCCTGAAACAGGAGCTAACTCCTGCATGTAGCGTCGTAATGCTAGAATAAACAGGATCACAAAAATTAACGGTGCAAACAAAAGCCTTAAATTTAGCACACCTATTATGACTATCGGAAAAACAAGTGCGGTCATTGAATCAAACAGCAAACTGAAACCCGGCATCATCATACCGTTTAACTCTCGCACATCGTTATTCGCACGGGCCATT
Organism: Chloroflexota bacterium; assembly: GCA_039199965.1. Taxonomy (GTDB): domain Bacteria; phylum Chloroflexota; class Anaerolineae; order Promineifilales; family Promineifilaceae; genus WTJY01. Next base: position 6,947 of record JBCCSO010000184.1, read on the forward strand.
AAATCACCCACGCGCTGCTGGTTGTGCCAAGTTTGGCTTTTGCCCAGCAAATTTAAATAAAGTTCATCACGCGCATCACGCTCCAGACGCTTCGCAATAAACTCCATAGAGAATTGTGCTCCTAAATCACTTACGCCCCGGAGCAAAACGATCCCTAATATGAGCAGTGCAATTTGCACGAGGGTCCGACCTGCCGCATCTTGTGTTGCAACGTTTGGATTAACAAGATCAACCGCTTCGCCCGTTAAGAGAGGAATAAATACATTTGTTCCGTTGGTTAAAAATACGCCAGAAATGTAGGCCAGCATAAACCACTTATGGCGCCAGATATGTGACACAATCCATCTAACAGGAGTAGATTGATTGTAGTTGTAACTACCGGAAACTTTAAATTCTTGCATATGAAGCACCTCACTCAGATAAAAACTTGGACTGATACAAACGTTTTAGGCCAACCATGAAAAATAAATGCTTAGGGTAGGTAGTAGGTGGCGCAGGGTTGGTTGTGAGTCGATCTTGACGCTAGGTATGGGTAATTTATTCTAGTGAATCGCCTCACTGCGAATGCCCGGCTGAAGGGAATACTTATGATTCCACTACATCTGTTATTGCGGAGATGATATCAAACAAATGTTCTGAATCCAAAACCGATTTTTACTCATCTAGCCACCCAAATGGCTATCACATTACGGGCTCACCAAATTTGATGCAGCTAAACGGGCTATGTAAATTTAGCAAAAACGACCCCACCATTTGGTGAGGCCGTTATAGGCATAGCTTTTCCCTCTTGGATCATCAACCTGCTTGGAGTTGCAAAAACAGATTGTTAATCTTTTCCAAAAACTATTCAGTTATTTTCTCATTACTGTCATTCAGTCGAGGTAATCTCTGATTCGTTACACATAATGTTGCGGCGTTCATTTTTTTGATTAATCTTAGCGATCCAACCGGCTTTTTAGTTTTGATTTAAAGCTTGGGCTAAATACACTGTAACAAAAGTATTTGCAAAATGTGACCTCGCCTTCGACTTTAAGCGGAGCGGCCTCAGGCTACCCTTCTCGACGGAGGCTGAGCACCCGCACTGAGCTGGCCGAAGTGTGTCGAAGCCGGAACTCGCAGTCACATAGAATTAAGATTTTTAATGTTACAGAGTACTAAATTTAAAGGAATTTTAAATAATTAACAGGAAAAGAAGTATCATGAACTTTGACTATGTGGTAATTGGTGCTGGATCAGCAG
>JBCCSO010000185.1:0-8098 GCA_039199965.1 Chloroflexota bacterium
ATTGGGGGGCTACGCGTGTTGCAAAATTTTGGGAAAAACAAGCGCAAAAGAAGCTGCCTAAGCCAGAAAAGAAGCGGGCCCGGCCGCAAGAAATTTTAGATGGCTTGAGGCAGGCTGTGCCGGATGATGTGTTGCTGACAACTGATGTGGGCTCACACAAGATTCTGGCGAGCTTGGACTGGCCTACGCTGGCTCCCAATAAGTTTATGCTTTCAAACGGTTTGTCCTGCATGGGATACGGGGTTCCGGCCGCCATTGCGAGCAGCCTTGCCCTGAGCCATGGGCCAACGGTGGCGTTAACGGGTGATGGGGGATTTGGCATGATTCTGGGTGAGCTCAACCTGATCCATGAACTCAACACCCCGGTGATCATTGTCATTATGAACGACGAGGCCTTAGACTTAATCCGCTCGGCACAAACCCGTTCAGAACGAGAGACGTTTGGCACTGAATTTACCAATCCTGATTTTAAGAAGATTGCGCAGGCTTATGATTTGACGTTTGCCAAAGTCCGTTCGGCCGAAGAATGTCGTGAGGCCGTGTCTAAAGCTATTGCAGAAAATCGGCCGCTAATTGTTGAAGCCTTGATTGACCCCAAAAGCTATCCTACAACCCCCTGACGGCTACATATTCGATTTTAAGTTTAAATTGGCTTGGTTGAGGGAAAACAGATGTAGGCTCACCTCTTCCTTTTTGGTTTGCATATCACGTCCACCCCAGAGTGATCGACGCATTAAGCTAGGCCAGTCGCGAAAAGTAAATCGGTTTCATTTGCATAAAAATAGCAGTTGGCTCAAGCGAAAGTCTGACTTCTAATGGCGTTAATTCAAAAAACTTCATGACTTTTGTCTAGATTACAGTCATGATGCCAGCCACCAAAATCATGGCGATGACTGAGCAAAAGAATATGGTGAGGTAGTTCAGGAACTTTTGGATTTTCTCGTCGATCATTATGTTGTCCTTGTCAAATAAATAGTCAAAAGATGATGTTTCAAGCATAAGATCGGTTTCTTACGGCGGAGTTTTCTAACAGTATGCAAGTACTGAGACAATGGTCCTAGCATGGCTGTTAGTTCTTAGCTGTTGGCTTTTGGCCCGCAGCGGCCACCTTAGAAATTTCTGATTTTAAGGCCGAAGGTCGTTGTTACTAGCCGCGATCTTTAGATTTTCGGCGATTTGTGTCAGATAGCTAGAAAGCCGACCAAATCTAATTTGGTCGGCTTTCTAGCTATCTAATGTATGCGAATAAGTGTAAACAGGTAGCTGGTGTAATGTTTGCGGATATGTTGGGGTTACTGATTCACTGAAAACTGATTTACTTGCTTTGGGTTCTTAATGATCCATGCCTAAATAAGCTTTCTGAACGATTGGGTCACTCTGGAGCGCCTTGGCATCGTCTGTTAGAACGATCTCGCCGGTCTGAAGCACATATCCACGATTGGCCACCTGAAGAGCCAAGTGGGCATTTTGCTCAACTAGAAGAATCGTCATCCCCTGCTTGTTGATTTCCTCAATCGCGTCAAAAATCACGTCAACCAAAACGGGTGCCAGCCCCATTGAGGGTTCGTCCATGAGCAACAGGCGCGGTTTGCCCATCAGCGCGCGGGTAACCGCTAGCATTTGCTGCTCGCCGCCGGACATGGTGCCTGCTAGCTGAGTGCGTCGCTCGCCCAAGCGTGGAAACAACTGGTATGAGCGCTCAATGTCTTCCCGAATGCCGTCTGTGTCATTCCGATGGAACGCACCCATTTCAAGGTTTTCTTCTACGGTAAGTTTGGCGAAAACACCACGCCCTTCAGGCACCATGGCGATACCGCGAGAAACAAGCTGGTGGGGTTCAAACGAAGTTAAATCTTTACCTTCAAATGCCATGCTGCCGGTACGCGGCCGCATCAGACCTGAAATGGTGCGCAGCGTAGTTGTTTTTCCCGCGCCGTTACCACCAATTAGGGTAACCACCTCGCCTTCGTTGACCTCAAGATTGATCCCCTTGAGCGCATGGATATTGCCGTAGTATGAGTGTACGTCTTTAACTTGTAACATTACGCTTCTTCTCCCAAAATCGCTTGAGCTGCTTCACGGCCTAAATAAGCCTCGATTACGGTTGGGTCACGCTGGATTTCGTCAGGCAGTCCTTCGGCAATTTTCTTCCCATAGTCAAGCACTGTGACTTTTTCTGAAATACCCATCACCACTTTCATATCATGTTCAATCATGAGAATGGTGATGCCCAGATCGTCTCGCAAGCGGCGAATGAAATCGGTTGTATCGGCCGTTTCATTCGGATTCATCCCTGCCGTTGGCTCGTCAAGCAGAAGTAATTTTGGTTTGCCGCCCAGTGCCCGTCCGATTTCCAGACGACGCTGGTCACCGTAAGGGAGATTTTTAGCGAGCAAGTCACCCTTCCCTTTCAGTCCGACAAACTCGAGCAGCCGTTTGGCCTCTTCTTCCGTTTCACGCTCCTCACGGCCGACAGAAGGCAGGCTGAAAATCGTGCCCAACCAGCCTGACTTGAGCTTAGGCTCTTGACCCACCATCAGGTTTTCCAAAACGGTCATGTTGTTAAACAAACGAATGTTTTGGAACGTACGCGCAATCCCCTCATGGGTAATCTGATTGCTCTCTAGCCCGACAATTGATTCACCGTCAAACTCAAGTATCCCTTCATCAATCTGATAAAAGCCGGTCAAGCAGTTGAAGAAGGTTGTTTTGCCCGCGCCGTTTGGCCCTATAATGCTGGAAATCGAGCTGCGGGGCAGCTCATAGTCTAAATGGTCAGTGGCGGTTAATCCCCCAAATCGTTTGACTACCTGATTTGCTACTAAGATGTTGTCTGTCATTGTTTAGATACTAGTGGCTAGTAGTTAGTAAGTAGTAGATAGTAGAAAATACTAGCTACTAATCACTGACCACTAACTACTCCAAAATCAATCGGCCGGGACCGCTGTGGTTGTTGATTCAATGGGTGGCTCATCGTCGTCGCCGCGCAATTCGCGTCTGCGTGCTTCAGACGGCCACAGACCTTCTGGCCTCGTGAGCATCATTGTTACGAGTAGCGCACCGTAGATCAAGAAGCGGAACTCTGCAAACTCGCGCAAAATTTCGGGTAAGCCAACTAGAGCAGCCGCACCCACGATAATGCCCGGAATACTGCCCATCCCACCGACGATGATGAGGGAAAGTACATTAATTGAAACAATGACGGTAAAGCTGTTCGGGAACACAGTGCCTACTTTGGTTGCAAAGAGAGCACCGGCTAAACCACCGGCCGCCGCGCTCAAAGTAAACGCAATCACCTTGGTGCGAGTGGTGTCAATGCCCATCGCGGCCGCAACGTCCTCATCTTCACGGATGGCACCCCACTGGCGGCCGGTGCGCGAATTGAAGAGTCGGGTCGTGACGTAAAGCATGAACAAACAGGCGGCTAATCCTACGTAGTAAAGTTGCTCAGGATTGGTCAGCTCAATACCGAAGAAGACCGGTTTGGGGACAAAAAGAATGCCTTGGGCGCCACCGATGTACGGCTTAAGTGCGTCTGACAGAGCTAGCTTGGCGATAATCTCGCCAAAGCCTAGCGTCGCGATGGCCAGATAGTCACCACGCATCCGTAAAACAGGTAGCGCGAAAACAAATCCGGTTAACATAGCACTCAACAGGCTAATGGGTATCAACATCCACAGATTAAAAAAGCCTTCTGGAACAGCCGTAGTGGCTGCAATTCCTTGGGGACCAGTTGAAACCAAAAGACCTGTAACGTACGCGCCAACGGCGAAGTTTGTTAGGTAGCCAAGGTCAAGCAGTCCAGCCATACCTACGGCAATATTTAATCCCAATCCCATCAAAACATACAGGCTGATGGTAACCAAAACGTCTGACAGGAAGCGGCCGACGAGCCACGGTAGCCCCAACAGTAGAATCATGAGCAGCGCATAGCCAACGTAATTGGTGGTTGTTTTGGCTGCCGGTGTTGCCGTTTGATACCGTTCTTGAATAGGTGTGCGGATGTAGGGAATAACGAGCGGCCATAGAAATGCAACGATGGCGATGAACCCAGCAAATGCGGGTTTAACCGTACCGCTTTGCAGCATGAGCCGGACTGTGTCTCTTTCAATCCAGCCGTAATCACGGAAGGTTGAAAAGATTTGGTTGAGCAGCTCGCTCATTACGCCGATACCCAAAACCCAGCCGGCCGAATTGATAATGGCCCTACGCCATATTTGAGGGAGAACGGCTACGATCGCACCATCAAGGGCTGAAAAGATCATGATAGCGGCCAGAATCATCGCACCGGTAAATGCTGCATCTTGCCTTGAAAACCCAAGGCTTAGCACTTCCATCAGCGTTGGGTTGACGCTGACAAACATGTCTCGAATATTTGGGAAGGTGGTACCCGCCATGATCAAAATAACCATGGGAATAGCAGAAATGACACCAACTAATACGCCCGAAATAATGCCTGAAAGTGCACCATCTGCTGGCGTAATTCGGCGACTAATAAAGTATCCGCCAATCATAGATGGCAGAATCATCAGTACTTGCCCAAGGGTGAGCAGTTCAATGTTTCCGATTTCTAGCAGATCGCGAATAATTTCACGTTCGTTGAAGGTTTCTACCATGCCGACCATGGCAAGATAGAAAATGGCAAACCCTGTCAGGGCACCAACGCGCAGAATTGTATTGAAGTTAAGTTTCATTAGGCTTTCTTCTCCGCTAGCTTTTCACCGATAATTCCCTGCGGCCGGAAAATGAGAACCAAGACCAGAAGCGAGAATGCGATCACGTCTTTAAGCTGGTTGGCACCGCGTATCCCCAATCCATCTAGGACTAAGTTAGGTCCGATTGACTCAAATACTCCCAATAGAAGCCCGCCGATAAGCGCGCCGGGTACAGAGCCAATACCACCCAGTACAGCGGCCGTAAATGCCTTGATACCGGGGAAGAAGCCCATGAAAAAGTTTACACCCTGCGGCCGATAGAGGCCGTTGATCACACCGGCCGCTCCAGCCAGCGCACCACCAATCATAAAGGTAAACACGATCACTCGATCAATGTTGATACCCATCAAGCGAGCGACCTCTTTGTTTTCAGAGACAGCCCGCATTGCCTTGCCGATTTTGGTTTTTTCAACTAAGAAGTAGAGCCCGGCCATGAGTACAATGGCAAGCACCAGTACAACGACTTGGACCCTTGGAATAGAGATGTTAGCCGTGATGGGGATACCACCTTGGAGCATAGGAACCAGCGGGTATGATTTGAACCCGGAGCCATATAGTCCTTTGAAGGTGTACTGCAGAAAGAAAGAAGCACCGATGGCTGTGATCAAAGGGACCAAGCGGGGTGATCCGCGCAGCGGCCGGTAGGCAACCCGCTCCAATATGACCGCCAACATCATTGAGACGGAGGCGGCTAGTAGCACCAAGAGAAGAATGGAAATCGTGGCTAAGAATGGTGTTTCTAACCATCCTGCACGTGCAAGCCCCTCTGCAGCAAATACGGCTGTAAATGCCCCCGCCATGAAAATTTCACCGTGAGCAAAATTAATCATGAGCAGAATACCGTAGACCAGCGTGTATCCTAAAGCGATGAGCGCGTAAATACTCCCTTGCGCCAGACCGGACATAATCAAGCCAACCCACTGCTCACTTGAATACTTTCCGGCCATGATCGTGTTGTACGACCCATAAATCACAGCAATGATGATAACGATCCGCAGAACGTATAACACCGCATCGACCCAGTTTAAGCGTTTGAGAAAATCTCTCCCCATAAACCTATCTCCTTCTTCTTCTTGAATTCGCCGCCGCGTATTTTACGGTAGCGTTGCTGTTAACACAATTATTTGGTTAGTGGTTAGTGGTTAGTGGTTAGTGATTAGTGGTTAGTTGGTTGAGCTTACCACTTCATACTTATCACTTATCACTTCCCACTTACCACTACCGATACCCCATCCGCTGGGAAATCAATTCCGCACTCTTTTTTAGCTCAACAACCAGCTCGGGAATTCGTTCGGCCGTCATGCGCACCGTGGGTCCTGCGATAGAGATGGCAGCGCAAACTGCACCGCTGGCGTTAAAAACAGGGGCACCAATGGCAACCAATCCTTCTTCTAGTTCTTCTATAACGAGTGCATAAGCTTGACTTTTTGTTTTTGCTAAATCTTTCTCAACGGCAGGGCGTGAGACTGGGGTTTTGCTGGTAAATGCTTGAACAGGTTCAGAAAATATTCCGTCAAGCATTTCATCATTTGAAAACGCCATAAACGCTTTGCCAGTTGATGTGGCATAAATGGGTAAATGATTGCCCGCAAATTCTGTGATGCCCAACCTGTGGGAGTCGGACACTTCATCAATGACCAGCATCGTCATGCGGCCGTCAGATCCACGGGATGGCACTTCTAAAGTGGTTCTCTCACCAACTGTTTCAACCAACTCTTCCAAAATCGGCCGGGCAATGCGGCGTAATCCATCACGATTACCAGCTAAACCACCCAGCGCTGTTAATTCGGGACCTAATTGATAATCGCCATTTTCCAGACGGACTAAAAATCCTTCCGCCACCAGCGTGGATAACAATCGAAAAACCGTTGTCCGGTTAAGCTGAGTGGCTTCAATGACCTGTTTTAATGAAAGCGACAAGTGCTTGCCGCTAAATAATTTTAAAATTCTTAGAGCGCGTACGACCGCTTGCGCCCCGCCTGTTGCTGTTGTCAATCTCCATCACCTGATTAATGCGTTCATATCATGAACAAAGTCGGCCGGAATGATAGTTCAATGGGGTTTTATATGCCAACGTTGAAAGATAATGGGGAACAATCCATACACAGGATTTTTAGTTGATAAGATGAAGATTGATGAGATGAGGGCTTCATCAACTCTCATCTCATCATCGTATCAACTTTCTTTTTCTGGCTTTGGCACAATGTTTCCGTACCGATGTCGTGTTTCAGTGACCGCTTGCTCACGGAAATAGTGGCGTAACTCTAACCGGCCGTCAGGTGACACCGGCTCAGCGATCACATGTATGTGCTGTTTTTGAGCCGCTTTCAGCAACTCAACCGATGGTGTTCCCAATATCCGAACCCGTTCAAGATGAGCAAGCTGCGGGATTAGGTCTTGGTCGCTGTGTGAAATGACAAGTGAAACCCCGGCCGTTAGCGCGGCTTCTTCGACTAGTCTAACTTTATCTTTTGAAGTGCTTGGGCCGATCAATAATCCCATGCGTTTAACCGGAATGTAGCGGAAATGGTTGCTCTCTCCGATAAGGCCGGTTGGGTCATGTTCTTGGCTGAAGTAGTGATCCATCCAGTCGTTATAGCTGGTTTTTACAGCTGATAATTCAAAATTTTCGGCTTGTGGTACCCACGTTCCTAATCCTGCAACATAATTTGGGCCGCCTGCTTTAGCCCCATTGCCAAAGACCGATTTTTTCCAGCCGCCAAACGGCTGACGCTGCACAATGGCACCAGTTGTTCCACGATTGATATAGATATTGCCTGCTTCAATTTTCTCGCGCCAGATCTCAATTTCACGATCATCTAGCGAGTGGAAGCCGCTGGTCAGACCAAATTCAAAGTCATTGACCAAATCGATGGCACTTTCAATTGAGGAAGCCCGCATAATGCCTAAAACAGGTCCAAAGCACTCTGTTTTGTGATAGAACGATCCCGGTTGTACCCCTAGCTTAATGCCCGGTGACCATAAACGCGGATTGCCGTCAATCATTTTTGGCTCTAGCAGCCAGCTTTCACCCTCATCTAGCGTAGTGAGGGCGCGGAGCAGGTCTGGGTTGGGTTCTTGAACCAGCGGTGTGATTTTGCTAGACAGGTCCCACGCTGAACCGATGGGGAGACTTTCGGCCGCATCTTTTAGCTGACGCATAAAGGCCGGGTTGTCATACACCTCATCAATTAAGATGGAAAGACTAGAAGCCGAGCATTTTTGCCCGTTATGACCAAACGCAGAATAAACCAAATCTTTGATGGCTAAATCATGATCCGCCATTGATGAGATGATCATGGTGTTTTTTCCGCTAGTCTCAGCCAATAGTCGCATGTTTGGCTTCCAACTCAAGAACAGTTCGGCCGTGGGGTGGCCGCCGG
>JBCCSO010000186.1:0-8063 GCA_039199965.1 Chloroflexota bacterium
CCTCACTCAAATTCTGGTTGAGATGGATGGCTTCGACACAGATGAGCACATTATCATGATTGCGGCCACTAATCGGCCGGACATTTTGGACCCGGCCCTGTTGCGACCCGGCCGGTTTGATCGGCGGGTTGTTATGGATCGGCCGGATGTGGCGGGCCGTGAAGAAATTTTTGCCGTTCACATGCGGGGCAAACCGATCGCTCGCAGCGTAGACGTTCCGGTCATCGCCCGCGCTACCCCCGGCTTTACTGGGGCTGACATTGAAAACTCAGTCAATGAAGCAGCTCTTCTAGCCGCCCGTCGCGATTTGCGCGAAATCGGTATGACAGAGATTCAAGATGCTATTGAGCGGGTCCAACTGGGGCCAGAACGACGCAGCCGCGTGATCACGCCAGAAGAAAAAGAATTGGTAGCCTATCATGAGGCAGGCCATGCTTTGGTGGCGTGGCTGCTGCCAGAAGGACCCACGATGCGCAAGGTTACTGTTATTCCACGTGGTATGGCGGGGGGCGTAACGTGGTTTCTGGCAGATGAGAATCAACTGCTCACAACCAAAAAATTCCGCGCGCAGATCGCTACCGCACTAGGCGGCCGGGTGGCGGAAGAGATTGTCTTCGGTGACGTAACAACGGGAGCGAGCGGCGATCTGCAATCGATTACCCGCTCGGCAAAGGCGATGGTGACCCAATATGGCATGAGTGACAGCTTGGGGCTGCGCGTGTATGGTGAACGGCAGGAGATGGTCTTCCTCGGCCGTGAGATTAGCGAACAGCGGGATTATTCAGACGCTGTTGCTGAAAAAATTGATGCGGAAGTAAGCGAGATCATCAATGCAGAATATGAGCGGGTACTCCAACTGCTAACAAACAACCGTGACAAGCTGGATCTAATCGCCAATACTCTACTTGAGTCTGAAACCATCGATATGGAAGAGTTTTCTGAGATGCTCAACGCTCAGTAGATGAATAAGAGCAACCTTCCGAGCAGATTAAGCGTAAGGAAGTCTACCTAAGTGCAAGCAAATTAGTTTTGCAGGGTGCTGTGGTCGGCATCTCGCCGAACTACCACAGGCACGGTCGGAAACTGGCTCAACGAGTTGAGCTTGACGGAATACAATTCCGTGTGCAAGCGGAGCGACGGCCGGGGCGCACCAACCACCTTTTATTTGTTTGTGCTCAGTCTGTTTAAGCAAATAGTACCAACCTCAGATAAAATCATCCCCCACTATCCCCTTTTTTAGCCATGTAGATTATTATTCTATCGGCTAAAATTCACCTCACCCTTTCACACATCAAACCCTGAGGCATTTCGTTCCAGTATGGCGACATTTTTGTCTTTAATCAACATAGTTTTGCAATCGGCCATTGTCATTTTTGGCAGCACGATTGTGCTCTACAACTTACCCTACTTCCGGCGCGACCGAGTGACCCGTGCGTTTTCGCTATTAACCTCATTTGTGGTGATAGTCTATGTGGCCGAGCTTATCGTGTCAATTGGGGTGCCAGTTGCCACGGCCGCCACATGGCTTCGGGCTGAATGGGTCGGTATTGCCCAAGTTCCGGCCGCCCTGTTGCACCTTTCAGACGTCCTTCTCATCTCCACCGGCTCAGTCTCTAATCGCAGGCGGTTCACCGTGTACGGAACTTACCTTATCAGCGCAGTCTTTATGACGCTTGCAATGCTGACTAACTTGGTTGTGGCAGACGTCATCCAGCAAAATGGGCTAACTTATCTGTCATCCAGCACCTTATTTCCTTTCTTCAGCCTATTTTTTATTGTCGTAACCGGTTTGGCGATCTGGAACATCTGGCGTGCCCGCAATCGAACCATCATTCCGATCACAAGGCGACGCTTAACCCTTGTACTAGGTGGGGCATTGGCTGCACCCATCGGGGTATATCCTTACCTATTGATCAGCAGTAGCCGAACTGCACCAACCCTAGAATCTATCAATATCCTATTGTTCTTCGGCAACTTTGTCGTGGGGGCCATGTTCGCCATCCTAACGTCTCAGCTGGTTTATTTTGCCCTGACGTCATCACCTGCCCGCGTGGTTCGCATTCGCCTTTACAAATACATGGCCCGCGTTCCGCTGGCAGCCACATTGGTGCTGGCAGCATATGTTCTGGTGCAGGATGGGGCTAATTTTTTGGGATTACCAGAGAACCTTGCGGTTCCATTTGCGGTTGTGGCAACAGTAATTGTAGTTGAATGGGCTATACACACCTTTAAGCGATCGCTTGAGCGTATTTTCCAATTGAATGATGATCCAGACATTCAGCGTATCCAGCTATTGAGTGAGCGGATTGTGACCACGCGAGAGATGCACGAGTTTCTAGAAAGCATCTTGGCAACCACTTGCAACGCGCTGCAATCTCCATCAGCATTTGTAGTCACCTACACACCTGAAGGTCCCAAAATGGAGCGGTCGATTGGCCTATCGTTTGAAGGGGATCAAATTGCGATGGGTGAAGAGCTACAGAGCATTGTGATAAACAGGCAGTCGGGCGTTGTAGCAGCGGGCGACTTTGGAGACTATCCGATTGCGGTTGGCAACGATGATTTGATTCGCTGGCAAAATTTCTGGATCCGGCCGCTGCGTGACCGCAAAGGCAAAGATTTACTAGGCATTTTCGGTATTCGCATGCGGGAAGAAACGCCCTACCTAACAGAAGATGAAGCAGATTTATTTAACCGGCTTGCTGATCAAGCAGCCGCAGCACTTGAAGACCAAGTTCTGCAGCGGCAGGTGTTTGCGGCGGTCGAGGGGTTGCTGCCGCAGGTGACAGAATTCCAGCAGCGGCGCAATATGGCGGCAACCAGCGATCCAACTCCGGCGCTCACACAGTCGGCCGAAGAGCTTGAATTGCTTAATGATCCCGATTTCTCTACCTTGGTTAAAGATGCACTAAACCATTACTGGGGTGGCCCGCGCTTAACCGAAAGCCCGCTGCTCCGCTTGTCCGTTGTGCAAAAAGCATTGGACGAAAACGAAGACAATCCAACCCGAGCTTTGCGCTACATTTTGACCAAAGCCATTGAGCAGCAAAAGCCGGAAGGGGATCGTAGTTGGACCAGTGCGGAATGGATTTTATACAATATTCTTGAGCTTAAATTTTTGGAAGGGCGCAAAGTACGCGACATAGCACGGCGTTTGGCCATGAGTGAGTCAGACTTGTACCGCAAACAGCGTGTCGCAATTGAAAATGTGGCCAAAACTATTTCAGAGATGGAGCGTGGGTCGTAAAACATATTGAGCTCTTTCATAAATTCTGTGGAGACAAGTCAACAGGTTAGTCCCCCTAAATTCAGGGTAAAAAATACTAACCAACTACGGTCTCAAAGAATCACTTTTTATTTGAAATAGATGAACTACTCTTTGTTCACGAAAAACATACTTCTCATTGTCGGTACCAGTGGGGTTTGCCTGTTAAGATTTCTTTATGGTAGACTCAAATTCGCAAATTGTACCGCCTGACATTGAGCAGGATGACATTCCCTACATGCAGAGAAGCAACATGACAGAAGATAGCAGTACACCAGTGGAAGAAGAATCAGGGTCAAGCAGGGGAGTTTACGAATGGCTTAAACTCATCATTTTTGTGGGTGCGATTTTACTCGTTTCCTATCTGACAATTTCAGTCATCTCCCCAATCCTATTTCAGGATTATGTGCCCAGCATCATGGGGTTAGATAGAGTAACCAACTCAGCAAGTGAAACCAATGAGCCAATCGAAGCTGAACCGGCCGAAGAGTCAGATGTAAGCAATACCGATGCGGCTGAAACAAATGAGGGAGTTGAGGCCGTTGATCAACCAGCAGTTGAAGCAACACAAGAACAAGAAACAGTCGAAGCAGAGCCACTTCCAACAGAAGAGAACGAGGCAGCTAAAACGGAAACTGAGTCACAGACTGAACATCAATTAGAAATTACCACCTATATTGTAGAGCGGGGAGAAACACTTACATCAATTGCAGAAGAATACAACATTACAGTTGAAGAACTTGTCGCCTTGAATGAGTTGGTCAACCCCAATTTTGTATACGCTGGGCAAGAGATTAACGTCCCCAAATAAGGGGTTTCCACGCCCTAAATCATGAAGAAAAGCGCTATCTATCCTTCATCAAAAGCACAATTGATCATCTAAAATTTTAGAACTGTAATTCACTTTATCGTAATTAACAGAAGCCTATTTTCCAGAGGCAGTTGATAAAAATATCGGAAATTTATCTATTGTAGTTTGTATTGATGACCAATGGGGCATATCCTTCTTGCCATCATAAATAAGATACTAATCAGGTATGATAGGTAACATTTCAATTGAAAGCATTGTGGCACTGGCATCATAAATTGGATCACATAGATATTTTCTAAAGCCTTTAAGTTAATCTTGGGTGACCAGATGCCAAAGTCATCTCACACCATTCGCTCAAGCATTCAATAAAGTATTAATCAGAGTAAAAACTTGCTCTGAACAAAACATGAAGCAGTTAATTGGTCAAGTCATCAACAACTTTGAAATACAAGAGGTGATCGGTGAAGGAAGCATGGGGATTGTTTACCGTGCGTTTCACCCTGACCTTCAGCGGTACACCGCCATCAAAGTGCTCCGGCCGGAGATGATTGACATTCCTGATTCGTTTGAGCGCTTTTTACAGGAGGCCCGTACGGCCGCCCAACTCCAGCATGAAAACATTGTCAACGTTATTAACTTTGGTGAAATTGAAGAAAGTTACTATCTGATGATGGAATATGTTGAAGGTGCCAGCATGCGCGAGCTAATTGAAGAGAATCCAGAAGGGATTGATATTAGTGATGTAGCAGTCATTTTTAGCCAGATTACCGATGTGCTTTCTTTCGCTCATGATCAGGGCATATTGCACCGTGACCTTAAGCCGGACAATATCCTGCTGACCTTCAACCCAGAAGAGCATAGCAAATATCAGGCGATGGTCAGTGATTTTGGCCTCGTCAAAATCGCATCTGGTGGGCTCACACATACTATGAACGGCATGACGCTAGGCACACCGGCCTATATGTCCCCAGAGCAGTGCACCGGCATCGATACGGATGTCCGGACAGATATCTATTCGCTAGGGGTCACTATGTATGAGGCGGTTACAGGCAAACGGCCGTACCCAATCCGCAACTTGTTTGATGCAGTCAAATTTCATTCTAGCGGAAAGCTTGTCCCTCCAAAAGCGCTCAACCCCAACGTTCCAACTAGGCTCAACGTCTTGATCCGACAGATGCTAAACACCGATCCAAACAATCGCCCTATTTCAGCAGAAGAGGTCAAACACAAGCTATCCCGATTTTTACCAAACAGCGGCAGTTTAACTGACTCACAAATGCTCTTGCGCATTAAACAAGGGATGAAGTTAACCGCGAATGAGGAGAGCAAAGAGAAAGCATTTGCTCAAATACGGGAAGAGACAATTAAGGAAGTTAGCAAACCCGTTTCCCGATGCATTGTTGTCTCATATGAGGGACGCATAGAGAGCGTGCATCCCCCTTTGATTGTGGGTGAAAAGCTGATCGTCGGCCGGAGTAGTATGAGCGACATCGTCCTAGGACGGCAGGAACGGTATGTGTCCAAAAAACACTGTGAGATTGAAGTGTTAGATGACAAAGTCGTGCTTAGGGACCTAAACAGTACAAACGGAACGTTTCTGGGCACCACACGTCTGACCCCATTGATTACTTACGATTGGGAAAACGATAACGAGATTAATTTAGGGGGCTATAAACTCTCGCTGCGGCAGTTAAAAGATGATGAGCCGATCACGCCTGATCCGCCAGAAGAAGAGCAAACCATCATCCAAGGTCAATATTTGATTACGTGCAACAAAGGTGAGCCAGAAAAGCTGATACTGTATCCAAACATTCCTATTGTGATCGGCCGGTTGCCAGACTGCGAGTTAGTCCTCCCTAGTGGCCGGGTTTCCAAAAAGCACGTACAGATCGAATTACAAGATTCGCAGGTTGTTGTAACTGATCTAAATAGCACCAACGGCTCTGTCATCAACGGTCATCGCCTGCTTGCGGGCAAACAAATCGCTTGGGATGGCAACGCTCCCCTGTGCATTGCAGACTACGAAATCGAGCTTTCAAAAAACGAGCCGTAATTTCAAATTGTCTTATCAAAACAAAAAAGCGTCCTGACTCAAGAATCAGGACGCTTTTTTCTTATGTGTTTGGAATCAGGCTAATACTTAATCTTAACGATTTTGAATCCGATTGTGCCGTTTGGTGCCTCAATCTCTACTGACTCACCCTTCTTTTTACCAAGCAATGCTTGACCCAAAGGGCTCTCGTCTGAGATACGACCTTCGACAGGATCTGCTTCGGCCGCACCAACGAGATGATAGGTTTCTTTTAGGTCATCCCCTTCTTCTTGGATGGTGACGTATGCACCAATAGAAACACGGCTTTTGATAATTTTGGCTTCACTGATCAAGCTGTAGTTACTCAAAATCACTTCAAGCTGCTCGATACGCCCTTCAAGAAAGGATTGCTCGTTGCGGGCCGCTTCCAACTCTGCATTATCTACAAAGTCATCATCTTGCCCATCTTCTAGAGCCATTGCCAAACGCTCTGCTAAACGTTCGCGGCCGGTTGTTTTTAACTCTTCTAACTCCTCAGACAGTCTTTCCAGACCTTCTTCTGTGAGCATGTAGGGTTTTGTTACCATTTAAACTTACACCTCTGATTATGATCAAAAAGAGCCCTTTGACAGGGCATATGATCAATAATTCATTTTTTGACTTACTGGAATATTTGCGGGCCCACCGTTAAAACTTTTAAGTTATTTATCTTGGTAGCCATCCGGCCACAATTTACTTGTAAATAGATCACGATAGATGGATAGAAATCTATAATTTTCAGTCAAATACTGACTGAGGGGCGGGATTATATCAAAAAAAAATTAGATGCAAAATTTGCTAATGAACCAGATTTAAACAAATAGTCCATCTGATATTTTGATCTTGCACAACCGAAGACAAAATAGCGAAAATCAAGTTGAAAATGGCACAGTTTTTCTCTTCAGTTTTAATTGTTAGATATTTTTTTAGAGAGATCAAACAAAAAATTGTGTGAACAGAGCCAATTATGATTATTTTCCATCAATTTTCTCTATGCTTTATAGGCAACAAACCGATGAAATCAGTACAATTTGAGCATGACTTATTTCGGTTTCTTAGCACTTTTTTTGGGAATTCCTTTGGCTGTTTTCGGGGCGATTCACTGGTATCTAAACCAGCAAAACGTCCCTTTACCTCCTTCGTTCCGCACATGGAGCAGTGTTAATGTTGTTCTGGGGCTAGTAGTAGTTGCCGTTGTTTGGACAACGCCTTGGGACAATTATCTGGTCGCCAATGCGGTTTGGTGGTATGACCCGAATCTGGTCACTGGATATGTGATAGGGTATGTTCCGATCGAAGAATATACGTTCTTTGTCCTACAAACTATCTTAACGGGCATGATCACCGTTTTTTTAATCAGAATGTGGCCAAGTTACTTCGTTCCGGCTCAATTTAGGAGCAATACGCGCGTCCAATGGATAAGTAGCGCAATTGTTGTTATCGCGTGGAGCGTATCAACGGTTTTCCTTGTTTCTGGCTATCTGCCTTCTACCTACATGACCTTAATCATGTCATGGGCTCTCATTCCAATTCTGATTCAGTTCATTTTCGGTGCAGATATTTTGTGGCACTATCGGCGCATTTTGTTTTGGGGGATTGTGCCCATCACTCTCTTTCTAGCATGGGCAGATCACATTGCTATCGGTTCCGGCACTTGGACAATTAGCAAGGAGATGACACTTGGCATTTATGTTGGTCCCATCTTACCTTTGGAAGAGTTCACTTTCTTTTTGGTGACCAACGTCTTGGTTGTTTTTGGGGTTACGCTTCTGCTAGCCAAACAAAGCCATGTGCGCGCGGCCGACATTCCCTATTTGAAAAACTGGGTAGCACCACCTCCGGCCGTGCTCGAATCAAATTAATGTCGTATTTTCGGACGCTTTACCATCCAGAAAGATACCACGGTCACGCTGCCA
>JBCCSO010000187.1:0-8018 GCA_039199965.1 Chloroflexota bacterium
CCCCATACAAAGCTGGTTTTTCTGTGTCACAATGTGCTGCCGCATGAATCCCGTTTTTTTGACAAGATGGCTTTGCGCACGACACTGAAAGCGGCCGATGGATACATTTTGCACGCAGAGGCTGAACGGCCGAGGCTTGAAAATGCTTTTCCGAATGCACCCATCCTCGTTTCACCTCATCCCACTTATGCTCAAATTGGAGAGATCGCCACGCTTCATGATTTTCAGCGACCCTCGTCTGAAAATGTTTTGTTGTTCTGCGGTATCGTTCGTTACTACAAGGGGCTGGACATTTTGCTTGAATCGATGATGCTGCTGAGGACGAAAGTGCATTTGTACGTGGTTGGTGATTTTTGGGAGGATGCGGCCGTCTATGAGCAACAGGTGGCTAAGTTTGGATTGACCGGGCAAGTCACCATTGTGAACCAGTATGTGCCAGATGGTGTACTTTCCGGGTATGTCAAGCTAGCAGACGCAGTTGTGCTGCCGTATCGGACTGCGACGCAGAGCGGTGTGGCCCAATTGGCTCTGGGGCACGGTACCCCCGTTATCACGACCGATGTTGGTGGGCTGGCTGAAGTGGTTCAGCACAAACATACGGGGCTGGTGGTTCCACCGCTTAACCCGCAAGAGCTAGCGAAAGCGATTGACTATTTTTTTGAAAACCCGGATCAGATCGGGTTTGTGGGGAATATTAAGGAGGATCAGTCGAGATTTTCGTGGGGGACGTTTGTTGGGAATGTGGAACGATTTGTGAATCAGTTAAGCACTACTGAATAAGGCGTTGTTAACTAATCTCAAGTAGTGACCCCGGCTTGGCGTAAAATAGGAGCAGATACAGCTATGAAAACTTCCGTTATTGTTCCAACATTAAATAATCTTTCTTTGGTGAAAGCTCTTGAGGCTGTTTCAATCCAGCAAACCATCATGCCAGATGAGGTCGTGGTTGTGGGATTATTCGCTGAAGATTTGATGTCAATATTCCCGGCCGTGAAGTTTGTTGACACTGAAGTACCTGTCTGCGCAGCTAAAGCTCGCAATCTCGGTATGGAGAACGCATCAGGAGACATTTTTATTTTTACAGATTCTGACTGTATTCCGGAAAAAGACTGGGTTGAGAGGCATAAATTAGGGCAAGAGTCTGGAAAGAAAGTATTGGGGGGCGGCATACAAATTAATGATCCAAATTATTGGGCCCGTAGTGATAATGTTTCTATGTTCCATGAGTTTGCAAACACATCTGCGGCCGGAAATCGTTTCTTGTTGCCCACATTAAATATAAGTGTGCATCGCTCTGTCTGGGAAGCAGTCGGTGGAATGGATGAATCATTTCCGGGCGCGGCCGGTGAGGATAGCGACTGGACTATCCGCATTCGGCAGGCCGGGTATGAACTAAACTTTGATCCCTCAATTCAAGTGCGTCACGCCCCAGATCGGGTGACCAGAAAAGATGTGTATCGGCACTGGTACAATTCTGGTTACAACAATATTCGCGTTCGATTACGTCATCAGGCTGAATACCAAATGCCCGCATTTACGCGTAAGCCTGCTCAATTACGCCTGCTTTCCCCTTTGATTGCCCTGTTTATCACGGCTAGATTGTTTTCAGAGTCGAGCTTTTTGCGCTATTGGTCAACGCTGCCAGTTGTTTACGCAACAAAAATTGTCTACTGTTGGGCGGCCGCCAAGTCGATAGAGGATGGGTATGCAACCTCATAAAGTAGCTGTTTTGATCGTTGCTTGGAATCAAATTGAGACTACATTGGAATGCCTAAAGACAGTCTATAGCCAATCTTTTGAGGATTATGAGGTTGTGTTGGTTGATAATGGAAGTGATGAAGGATTCCAAGAAGAAATTAAAAAAGGGTTTCCACAAATCACTTGTTTGTCTAGCGAGAAAAACTTAGGGTTTGCCGGTGGCAATAATATCGGTCTTAAATATGCAATTGCTCAGGGCTTTGAATATATTTTATTGCTCAATAATGACACACTGCTTGATGTTAATTGCTTGAAAAACTTAGTTGCCGCAAAGGAAAAACTAAGTCTTTCAGTAGGTGGGGTAACAGCCAAAATTTACTATGCTCAAGAAAAGACTAGAATCTGGTCAGTTGGGAGTAACTTTCGGCCGTGGCTTTTTGAGGTAGCTGATAATGGAAAAGACTCGATTGACAACGGGCAATGGTCAGTTGCTAGGCAGGTGGACTTCGCTCCTTTCTGTGGCATCCTCTTTGATGTAAGTGTTTTTGAACACATAGGCTTACTAGATGATAGATATTTTCTTTACTACGAAGATATGGATTATTGTCAGAGGCTCAAGGCACATGGCAAGCAACTCTACTATGTCCCAAATGCAATTATCTGGCATGCGGTTTCGAGGACAAGCGGGGGCAATCAAAGCCCTAAAGCCCTTTATTGGCTTGCCAGAAGCAGCGGTCGATATTTCCGTACACATTGTAAAGGCTGGCGCTTGCTTATAATAATTCCATATCGACTGTTAAGCGTATCCCGAAAAACGATAAAATTCCTAGCCCGAAAGGAAAAGGAAAAATTGAGTCATTACTGGTCAGGGTTATATCAAGGCTGGCTGGGTGAAATTTGACAGAATTAACTTAGTTACGAAAACATGAAAGTTAAAGATCAGAAGGTAGATGTGGATATAAATTTTGAGATTCGTCTCAATAACAATGCCTCATTGAACGATAGCCAAGATTCATATGACGAAATATATAGCGTTGATGATATATCTCAAACAGAATCGTTTTATATTTGGATATCAAAAATTATCAAATTGGAAAAAGGCGAAAGATTCTTGGATGTATCTTGTGGGCGAGCTCAAATTGTCGATCGGTTGAGTGTTGGAGATAATTTTGCTTCAGGGATAGATCTCTCCCATGTCGCATTGAAGTCTAGAAAAGTCCAAAACAACCTTATTCCTCTATGTACTGCAAATAGTCAAGATCTACCATTCGTTTCAAGTAGCTTTGACGTTGTCAGTAACATTGGCAGCATTGAGCATTATCAGGATATGGATCAAGCGATTCGGGAAATGGCTCGGATTCTTAAGCCTAGCGGCCGCGCAATTATCCTAGTTCCAAACTCGTTTAGCCTACTTCATAATGTGCTCTCTGCATACAATAGCGGCCGCACGGTTGTCGATAATCAGCCTATACAAAGGTATGCAGCACGAGCCGAATGGGAAGATTTACTTTCTGAAAATGGATTAAAAGTCGTTGAAGTTGATCGCTATGAGATCGAATTTCCTTTGACACGACAAGACTGGGTTTCCTACTTGAAACATCCTAAAAAACTGGTCAGGTTAATTGTACGGCCGTTTGTGCCACTCAACTTAAGTTTTTGTTTTGTCTTTACATGTCAAAAAATGTAATTATATGAAGAATATTTCTTGTAACTTTTGTGACGAAAGCAAGGCTGAACTTGTAAATAAAGGCAGAGACCTGCTTCTGGATAAACCGGGTGACTTCAAGCTGGTTAGGTGTGTACGTTGTGACTTGATTTACCAAAATCCCAAGTTGAGTAAAGATGAATTGTCTGCTTATTACCCAGATAATTATGATCCCTACCAACGTGGGGTTGTAGATGAATTGTCTGCTATCCAAAAGTTAAGTCGCGATCATGAAATGTCTCGTCGATCTGAGCGAATTGATCGATACTTTGACCAGCCGGGTAAGGTGTTAGATATTGGCTGCGCTACCGGCCTATTCTTGGGTGCTATGCAGCAAAATGGATGGGAATGCACTGGTATCGAGCCCAGTCAATACGCGTCTGAGTATGCACGGTCCCAGTACGGCTTGGAGGTAGTTACTGGAACATTGGAAGATACTCAGATGCCTTCAAACTCGTTTGACGTTGTTACGATGTGGGATGTTTTAGAGCACGTTGATGATCCGATGGAAACCTTAAATGAGGTTAATAGGCTTTTAAAACCAAATGGATTATTGGTTGTGAGTTTGCCAAACCCCAATAGTGTGGAAGCCAGCATTTTTGGAGACAGCTGGATCGGCTGGGATCGGCCGCGTCATCTGAATATTTTTTCGACAGAAGTGATCAAAAAGTATTTAGACAAAACAGGCTATCAGTTTGAAAAAGTGGAGAGTTTTGGAGGGCGATTGGCACTCACCCTAATGAGCATGGATTTTTGGATTGTATCCAAAAATTACAACATACAGCGGTGGCAAAAAATACGAACATTTATTTATAATCCAGTTTTTCGGGTCTTAACTTGGCCAATATATCGTGTACTAGGTGCATTAAACCGGTTGACTATCATGACTGTTTTTGCCTTCAAGAAGTAATAACCGCAATCACAAAATTACGCCATCTCTTTTAATACCTTGTCTAATTCCATAATTAATAGCTCCAAAAGCCTGCTCCGCTATCTAACAACAGGGTGGCGCTATTCGCTAATAAATGTCGGCTTAATCCTGCTAACTCCGCTGGTTATCGGCTTAGTCGTATGGGCAGAATGGGACCTGTTCTCAGAAATAATTTGGGAAATCAACGTCATTTCCTTAGCTATTGGTTTTTTGATACTGGTTGTGGATATGCTGGTAGGAGCACTGTGCTGGCACTCGATTGTTAGTAAGATGACCGGATTTGATCAAATACAACAAAATATAAAAATTTGGCTTTTTTCAAACTTGGCTCGGCGGATCCCAACCCCCATCTGGTATATCGCTAGTCGATCAATCATGTACAAGAAAATCAATGTTTCTGAACGAGCAACATCATTAGCTAGCGGTTTGGAGTTTGTTTTAATTCTATGTGCGGGGGCTATTTTGTCACTCGTAACTCTCCCATTTTGGCCCACTTTTGTTGGAGAGAACTACCAGACTAATGTTATTTGGGTCGCTAGTGGATTGTTGATTGTGTCCTTAATGCTCATGCATCCTCGCGTGATTCAGAAAATTGTGAAACTTACCTCCAAAGAGGAGCATGTGCTTCAAATTGATTGGGGGGATTCTATTAAATGGGTGGCATACTACATCATTGTATGGCTCATTGGTGGTGCGGTGTTTTTCTTTGTGATTGACGCGTTCTATGAAGCTTCAGTTCAGCTTATAATGCCCTCTGTGAGTATCTGGGCCATTGGAAGCACCATTTCAATGCTGGGCTCAATGCTAGTCTTTTCCGGCATCATTCGGGAGATCTCTATCGTATTTTTGCTTTCATTTCTGATTCCAATCCCCATTGCAGTGGCTGTAGGAGTAACCCTGAGGCTCTTGTGGCTTGTAGGAGAGCTAATCACCGCACTAATCTCTCTACTTCTCTGAAATCACCCTTGAATAATCCATATGGAGTATTGAGGTAGAGTTGTCTATTTCCTATTATTTAGCCAGATCAGAAATTTTAGTCATGATTCAATAACTATGTTTAGAGGTATTACAATGAAAAAATTAACTACTATACTTGCCCTGTTGGCTAGCTTTGCTTTCGCCGCTGTTGTGGGTGCGCAGAGACCATCAACATATTCAACGGGCATTCAAGTTCAAAACTTGTCCTCCAGTGATACAGCCACAATTTCAATGTCCTTCTATGCTTTGGACAATGGGACCGCTAGCGTAACAGCAAGTGACACAATACCGGCTGGTGAAAGTAAAACTTATTTTCCACTTGATAGCGGTACGGTGACCCTTCCAGCTGGATTCGACGGTGCAGCAGTAATCTCTTCAGATCAACCAGTTGCTGCAATTGTTAACGTACTCGGCGATGGGTTTGCTGCAGGTTCAAGTTATGGCAGCTTCTCTGAAGGTTCTGCGACTGTTAGTCTTCCACTGATCGCTAAGAACCAAGTAGGCATCTACGACACGTTTGTCAACGTTCAAAATGCTGGCTCAAGTGATACGACCGTAACCATTTCTTACGCTAACACAACTTGTACAGATACAGCCACTATCCCAGCAGGTGCTGCCACGCGCTTCGACCAAAGTGCAGATACTTGTCTGCCAGACGGTTATGTTGGTGCGGCTACCGTTACTACTGGTAATGCTAGTGATTCAATTGTTGCAACTGTTATTGAAACATCAAACAACAATACTGGTCTGTTTGCTTACAACGGCTTCACCAGTGGTTCAACCGATATTGCGGCTCCACTTGTAATGTGGAACAATTCTGGGTTCCAATCTGGTTTCGCGGTTCAAAACGCAGGTACAGCATCAACTGATGTAACGATTGAGTACACACCAGTATCGGGTCAGGGCACGGCTTGTACTGAGACGGCTACCATCGCAGCAGGTGCGTCAGTTGCATTTGGCCTGTATGCTCATGCTGAGATTGGTAATCCCGTGGGTACTGACACCTGTGCGAACGCGTTGTTTGTTGGTAGTGCACGCGTTAGCGCTAACTCTGCTAATCAGCCGCTTGTAGGTATCGTCAACCAAACGAACTTTACAAACTTTGCTAGTGCGTACAACGCTTTCGATCCATCACAGGCAACAAACTCATTGTCAATGCCACTTCTAATGGATCGTAACGGTGGTTTCTACACCGGGTTCAACTTGCAAAATGCAGGTACAGCTTCTGCTAACGTGACTTGTACATTCTCAACAAGTGCAGGTGGTCAAACCATTAGCCAATTCACAGCCACACTAGCAGCCGGTGCACCAGTTAATCAACTGCAGCTTGATGCAGCGAGTGCCAGCGCATATGTCGGTAGTGCAACTTGTACGGCTGATCAACCAATCATCGCGGTTGTAAATCAGCTTGGAAGCTCAAGCACCGCTGACTTGCTCTTCACTTACGAGGCATTTAACCAGTAGTTATTAAGCACTTAAAGTTACTGATCTAGTTACTTTCAGAGAGCTACCGCACGGTAGCTCTCTGTTTTTATGTATGCTGGAGGCTAAATAATGAAAAAAGCTATTTTTGGATTGATATTTGTAAGCCTATTAATTTCTGCGTGTGGTTCAGGCCCAGCAGCCAATGAGCCCGGTATTACCGTTGTTCAAGACCCAAATGTTCCAACTGTTCAACCCACCGCTACCCGTGTCGTAAGTGAAGCGGAATCTTCCGAAGCTGTAGAATCTGCGTCTGGCTACCCTGCACCCGAAGAGGCTATTGCTGAAAATGGTTACCCAAGTCCGAATCAGCAGCCTTCTAACGACCTAGTTGGGCCTGTTCAAGAGATTGGAGGTATTCAAGTGGATGTTCCTGCACCCGCTAGTGATGCTGCTTCTATTGGAGGTGTCCTAGTGCGCGAACGGATTGATGAAAATACTTTTTATCCGATGGTGCCTGCACGACTTCTTTTGGGTGAAATTGTAAACTCAACGGAGGGGGCTCCCATGTTTTTAAGTGCTGGTGACAGCAGCATAAGCGCAGAGGTGTTTGATACAGGTGCATTTATCTTCAGAAGTATACCACCTGGTACATACGGGCTGGTTGTAGATTTAGCGGTAACAACTTATCCAGTTAGGGGGGATGATGGAACGATGTTACTTGTAACAGTAGAAAGTGGTGATGCAATTAATTTAGGAGAAGTATCGGCCGAAGTTCCAAGCGAATAAGTAGATTAAGGATTAGAATAAAATCACAATAAGAGGGGAACTTGTGTCCAGCACGCATTAGTTGGGCACAAGCTCCTCTTTTCGCTTTTTGAACTCTCTGCTCTATTTATGTAGACGTTTGTGTAATTAGCTTTAGCCACCCTTTGGCGCATAAAGCGGATTGCGACAGGCGCTATACCCATCTTGCAGCGTAACCCGGTAGCTGTAATCAGACTTTTCCTCTGACAGCTCAATCTGACTCCGGCCGACGCTAAACACCCAACTCACCAACCAGTTGTAAGACCCTTTGAAATTCTGTCCAAAATACTCAATCTCAACCGGATTGAGCGCAGGTTCATCATCCTCACTTGACTCAACCACCTCATTGACAATAGCGGCCTCAATGCCAAACCACTCTAACGAAGCCGCTACAATCAGCCCCAAATCGGGATCACTCGAACGATTAACCAGCTCCACTGATATAGGCGTGCGGCTGCTGCGGTTCAAACCCGAAAC
>JBCCSO010000188.1:0-7995 GCA_039199965.1 Chloroflexota bacterium
ACTAGGCCCCAATTGTTCCAACTATTGTAGTAGAGGACATGTACTGAGATACTGTAGCTGTCATGAAAGCAGTATATCAATCCTCACAATCAAATAGCTTGGTTGATGAAATATCAACCTTTCTTGAGTCAATGATTCAAGATCTTGAACCTTATCAAAATCAAGATAACCAACCCGGCCGACCACGGATCGTACCAGCAATGTGCCTGTGGGGTGCATTGCTGATCACCGTCTTGCAAGGCATGCAAAGCCAAGCAAGCATTTGGAGGCGTATTAGCTCAATCGGTCTGTGGCATTACCCACGATTCCCTGTTACAGATCAAGCGATATATAAGCGCTTAGCCGAAGGAGGAACCGAAGATTTACAACGTTTATTCAAGCGTGTCACACAAGCTGTTTCAGATCGAGTTGAACCCTACATCAAGTATGAGCTAGCACCATTTGCTAAGGGCATATATGCACTTGATGTAACTACCTTGGATAAAGTGGCACGAATTTTACCTTCTCTGAGGTCTGTTCCGGCCGGCGATCCCCGTCTCTTGCCGGGAAAGCTGGCTGCGGTATTTAACATCCGACGCCAGCAATGGCATCATGTCGAACATATCGCATCACCGACTGAAAATGACAAAGTTAGTGCGCGAAATTTGTTAGATACAATCGAAAAAGGGTCTCTTATCCTCGCTGATCTTGGTTATTTTGGCTTCAAATGGTTCGATGACATGACTTCGTCTGGTTTTCACTGGGTTTCTCGTTTTCGAGAGAAGACTTCTTTTGAACCAATCCATATTTATTATCAAGATGGAGATACCTTTGATGGGATCATCTGGTTAGGCAAATATCGAGCTGATCAAGCCAAATTTGCAGTTAGGCTAGTCACCTTCCGGCGTGGTAATACAGTTCATCGATACATTACAAATGTCCTTGATCCAAAAGATCTATCTCTTTTTCAAATTGCACAACTCTATGCCCGACGATGGGATATCGAAATGGCATTTAAGCTGATCAAGCGAGAGTTAGGGCTTCATCTCCTTTGGTCAGCCAAAACAACGATTATTCTGCAACAAGTTTGGGCTGTTTTGATTATTTCTCAGATCCTTCAGTCGATTCGTATGGAAATCGCTGGCAAAGCAAATGTCGAACCATTTGATGTGTCAATGAAGCTATTAATTGAATATATGCCAATCATAACAAGTGATAAAAAAGACCCAATTGCCATCATTGTCGAGACCGGACGACGAGCTGGTTTCATTCGTCCCTCCGAAGAATTAGAATTGAAGCACCTTTAATTCCAAGGGAAAAGTTATCACCACTACCAAAAGATTATATTTTGGAACGTCCTCCCCGATATGCGGGACGACGATGTTGAAGTAATACAATAGTTGGGGCAAAAACCACAAGGGACGCCCCTACAGCAGTTTGCTTTCTTAAAAAAAAGTGAGAAGACCACTAAGCCAGGTGTTTTTAACTATCTATGATTTAGATGATTCGTGTGATTAAAAACAGGATATCGCACGAATCGTAAAAACCGCTAATAAGCAAGTGCGTGGAGATCATCTGGAACGATGTAATTAAGGAAATCTATTGAAATTTAATTCACCCTCACAACCAAGAGATTTTGATCTAAATGATCGGACAGGGTTGGTGCGTTTTGCCAGAACCTTTTCAAATTTTGTAAGCCCGCCGACAATTTACGCTGTGTTAGGTTTCGCAGTGAGTTTCACCTTTATGCCGTTTTGGACAGCCCTGACCTGGGGAGTTGTTTATGGGCTGCTAGTTTCTCTGTTTCCGATTTTGGTTGTATTAGCGATGCTCAAATTTGGCTTTGTTGAAGAGTTGCATATGAGCAATACGCGTGAGCGCCGTATTCCCTACTTGGCTGCAATTCTGGGGGGGGTAATCAGCTGGGGACTGGCTGTTTTCTATCAGTTGGAGGTCCATTTTCTGCATTTAGCGATCTTTACGGTGCTAAATTTGGTGCTGCTGTTTCTGATTACGCTATATTGGCTAATTAGTATGCACACTGCTGGAGCGGCCGCATTTTCGGCCTTGTTGGGCGCGATGTGGGGCTGGATTCCAGCAACGTTAATTGGTTTGCCCGTTCTTGTTTCGGTTACGGCCGCGAGGCTGTATTTGCGCCGCCACTCACCAGCACAGGCGATTGCTGGGATCGCTCTTGGCTTCTTTTCAGTAGGGGTAATGGTTTGGATGGGATACTTCCCATAGTAAGCTTTTGAGTAGATTGTAATTCCGCTAAAATGGTTAAAACGAATCAGTAGGATAAATGTATGAAATCAATGCCGCAAGATGGTTTGGTAGTAGTCTGCAAAAAAGACTGCGAGACATGTGTCATGACACAAGATGTTTATCATGAAATTGGGCAGGGGAACTTACCTGTCACAATTTACAGCCAAGATGATCCTCACTTTCCTGATGAAAATGTCATTTATGACCAAGATTTAGAGGTTTCATTTAACCTTGATATTGAAGTGGTACCCACGTTGATTCGTTTTGAAAATGGAGTTGAAACTGATCGGACATTTAGTTGGGATCGTGCAGAATGGGAGCGGGTGTCGGCTGTGAACGGCTTAGGCTTGGGCTTGATAGATAGTAAACCGGGCTGTGGGGCACTAAACGTGATGCCCGGAACGCTTGAGCGGCTGCAGGTTAAATATGGTGATACAGGCATTACTGCTCGCCAAATTGAAATTCCCCCTCTGCAGGATGATATCGAAGCCTGTTATGATCGCGGCTGGACCGATGGGTTGCCCGTGGTGCCTCCGACACCAGAGCGTGTGTTGAGAATGCTTAACGGGACCCATCGATCTCCGTCTGAAGAATTAGGGCTGGTTCCTCCTAATCGTGTTTCTGTTACCGTGCAAAAAGTGGCGATTAATGCGGTCATGGCTGGATGTCTGCCAGAATATATGCCGGTTGTACTGGCGGCTGTGGAAGCGGCACTGCTCGATGAATTCTGCATGCATGGCCTGCTGGCCACGACATGGTTTTCTGGACCCGTTGTGATTGTGAATGGCCCCATCACAAAAAAAATAGGGATGAACTCAGAAGGAAATGCTTTAGGGCAGGGGAACCGGGCCAATGCCACAATTGGGCGAGCGCTCCAGCTTATTATTCGCAACGTAGGTGGTGGTAAACCGGGTGGTGTTGATCGTGCCTGTTTGGGGAACCCCGGTAAGTATACGTTCTGTTTTGCAGAGCGAGAACACGATTCTCCGTGGCCTTCTTTAGCACAAGAGCGCGGTATTCCAAATGAAAAATCGGCCGTCACTTTGTTTGCGGGTGATGGGGTTCAAGGAATTATGGATCAGCGTTCACGTGATCCTGAATCTTTGGCAAAGAGCTTTGCCATGTCCTTGCTCACAATAGCCCATGCCAAAGCAAGGATGGTTTCGGACGCGATTCTTGTTGTATCACCAGAGCACAGCCGATTATTTGGCGAGGCTAACTGGGGCAAAAACAAATTGAAGGAGGCGATTCAATCTTTCACTATGACACCCGGAGAAGAGGTTGTCCGGGGAGCTCAAGGCGTTACAGAAGGTATGCCTGAACAGTTTAAAAACGCGACTTTACCAAAATTTAAGCCAGACGGTCTGCATATTGTGCGGGCCGGTGGAAATGCAGGCTTGTTTTCGGCCGTGATCGGTGGATGGGTAGCTAGCGGTCCTATTGGTAGCACTGCTGTTACAGTTGAAATTAAGGAGTAGTTAGATGGATCAAAGCACAATTTTAATGGACCCAACGGCCGAATTGTCACCGGCTGTGCGTGAGCGTTTGCCGCGACTTGATGATCTGCAAGGCAAGACTGTAGGGTTGCTGGACATTTCAAAAGCCAGAGGTGACGTGTTTCTAGACCGGCTGTCTGAATTGTTCAAGGAAAAAGGTGTGACGGTTAATCGATATCGAAAACCAACTTTTTCACGTATTGCCCCTGCTAAGCTTAAGCAGAAAATTGTCTCAGAATGTGACGCGGTGATTGAAGGTCTAGCTGATTGAGGTTCATGTACGTCGTGCAGTGTGCACGACATTAGTGATCTAGAAAAATTGGGTGTGGTAGGTATGTTTGTAGCATCTGAAGAATTTATCGTGGCTAAGCAGGCTCAAGCCGATGCATTAGGATTCGATCCGGCCGCTGTTTTTGTTGAGCATCCTATCCAAGATCGTACCGATGATGAAATGCGGATTATTGCGGACAATGCGTTTGAACAGGTTCTTTTAGCCCTAATTACATAATTTGTTTAATCCCACTCATCGTCAAATTCTGATTGGTCATCAGAGTCTGAGTAACGGGTAAAAAACTTGTGCTCAAGCGTCAGGGTGGGGAGCCTCAAATATAGCGGCCGACCGTCATCAGCTTCAAACGCAACGTGTGCTTTCCGGCCGATCAACTGATGTACCATTTCCCAATATTTGGCCGTGTGGTTGTCTTCAAGCAGGGCTGTGCCATCTTCATCCTCTTCTCTTTTCGCCAAGAGGTTGGGTATCGAGACTAGGTATCTATCTGCTTCTGTATCAATATCTAACACTTTGGCTTCAAATAAGCCGTGAACATAGTGACCATTTGGAATTCTCCAAACAAAGTGAATGCGAAAGCTGTCTCCTACTGATCGGTTGGCAATGGGCATATTTTTAAGCACAAAAAAAGACGCTATTTTCAAAAATAGCGTCTTTTCATTTTGTTAGTAAAGCCAACGGAAGATATTAGTGAACAATAGAGTATCTTCTGCTTGACCCTGATTAGCGAATCGTTTGTTCAGTATTTTTGTCAAACAACTGCATATTGTTCATATCTACAACCAGATCAACAGTGTCGCCAACAGAAGGTGCCAAGCGTGTATCAACTGTAGCTACAAATGAAGCTTTACCAGTTGAAAGGTATAAGTGCAGTTCGTGACCTAGAAGCTCGATCACATCGATGTCTGCTTTTAGATCCGCTGCATCGATGCTGGGAGGCGCATAATTTGCACCATGAATGTGCTCTGGACGAATACCGAATACAACTTGCTTGCCAGCATATGGCTCATACGCTTTCATCCTGTCCGCAGGAACTGGAAGGCGGAAGCTGCCGGTGTCTATGAACATATTGCCTTCTTCTTTGACCAAGGTAGATTCGAAGAAATTCATACTTGGGCTACCGATGAAGCCAGCAACAAAGATGTTGTCAGGGTTCTCATACAGATTACGTGGACTGTCGATCTGCATCAGGTCACCAAAGTTTAGAACCGCAATACGGTCACCCATTGTCATCGCTTCGACTTGGTCGTGCGTTACGTAGACAAATGTGGTTTGAAGTCTTTGATGTAGTTTAGAAATCTCAGCACGTGCGCTAACGCGTAACTTTGCATCTAGGTTTGACAACGGCTCATCCATCAAAAATACGGCCGGTTCACGAACAATGGCGCGACCTACAGCTACACGCTGGCGTTGGCCACCGGAGAGTGCTTTTGGACGGCGATCTAACAAGTCTTCAAGACCAAGGATACCGGCCGCTTCCGTTACACGACGATCAATTTCGTCCTTTGGTGTTTTGCGCAACTTTAGACCGAAAGCCATGTTGTCATAAACGGTCATGTGGGGGTAAAGCGCGTAAGACTGGAACACCATTGCGATGTCACGATCTTTTGGTGGAACATCGTTTACTTTACGGTCTCCAATCCAGATTTCACCACCTGAAATTTCTTCTAGACCTGCTAACATGCGTAGACTTGTAGACTTCCCGCAGCCAGATGGGCCTACAAATACAACGAACTCTTTGTCAGCAATTTCGATATTGAGGTCTTTGATAACCACATTATCTCCATACGCCTTCATTACATTTTTGTAACTGACACTTGCCATTTGAATGGTTCTCCTTTCTTCGTTTTTAAACTAACTTCAAATTTTGGTAGCCGTGATATTTTGGAAATGCATTAGGGTAAATGTTTACGCTTAGCTTAATTGATGGATAGTATCCTTGATTTTTGCTCCTGTCAAATTTATGCGAACGTTCGCCTTCATGTCTGTTTTTCTATCCATAATTTGTCCAGCTTTAGTCAAATTATTCTTGCAATTGTGAGCAAAACAGCCACGATAAATAGGCAAATGACGCTGATAGCTGCTAACCGATTGTCCCTAAATGCTTTGGCAAAATCATTTTGGCTTTGGGTGTTATTCGAATTTTGAGAGATTTCTCCCTTCAGAGCCTGTCTAAAGATTTGAGCATCTCCCGGCCGCCTATCAGGATGCATTTCAAGCGACCAGACTATCGCGTCAGAAACAGCTTTTGACAACTCTGGATTGATTTCACTAGGAGCTTTTAACGACTTCGGATTGAGGAAACGTTCCTTTGCAGAAGGAGGCGGGCTTCCTGTTAACAATGTGAACAGGGTTGCACCTAGCGCGTACAAATCTGATCGGGCATCTGTACGGTCAAATTCGCCCGCATATTGCTCCATGGGGGTGTAAAGGGCTGTTCCCTGCCCTTGAATGACGGTGATCGTACGCATGTCGTCGGCAACCAGTAGTTTTGCAAGTCCAAAATCAACCAGTTTGATGCGGCTGTCCGGGGTAAGCTTGATGTTAGCTGGTTTTAAGTCTCTATGAAGCACTGGCGGATTGTGATTATGTAAATAAGCAAGTGCATCTAATATCTGCATGGCCCATTCGACCGCAACCTGCTCTTCAATGACCCGGCTTTCGTTAAAGGCTTCCTGTAACAGCTCTTTTAGATCTTTTCCGGGTATGTAGTCCATAACCAGATAGTCTCGACTATCGTCGGAGAAAAAGTCAGAAACCTTTGGTAGGTTGGGGTGGTCAAGCTGTGCAAGAATGCTGGCTTCTTGAAGAAATTGAGCTTGAGCCTGCTCGATCATTTCTGCCGAGGCGTTGGGGTCAGGTTGAACCTCTTTTACCGCACAGATTCGGCCGGGCAACCTTTTGTCCATGGCTTTATAGACAGACCCCATCCCTCCTTGGCCAACAATATCTGTAATTGTGTATCTGTTCCGGAGCACAGTCCCTGGCGAAAGCGGCGGCAGCATAAAATTATCTTTGTTTTGAGCGGTTTTTAAGAAACTCTAGACTGTCCAAAGTTTTTAGATCGCTCTATGGCTATTTCGATCACAAGCAGTGTTTGGTGATCGTTTTCTAAATGGCCCTTTATTGTGTCAAGTTGTCATAAGAATGTATGACTTTATAATTCTAGCAGATTGGTTCGCTACCTTCGAAAATTGTTCCTATATATTTTGAAGCCAGCAATAACCATCAAAACATTTCATCATTTACAAAGGTGAGGGAAATAAAATGACAAGCAATCCTGTACTAATCATGAGAGAAGGGCAACTCGCCGGGCAGCGCTGGGTCCTTGAAAATAATAGTTTCTTGATCGGCCGGGGGGCCGAGTGTGATTTGGTTTTGCCGGAGCGCCAAGTTTCAAGACACCACGTAAGAATCGAACCAGCCGATGTAGGTTATGAGCTACATGATTTAGGCAGCAAAAATGGTACGCACATCAACGGGAGGAAAATTACAGGAACGGTTCCTCTAAATGACGGAGACTCTATCCAAATTGCGCTGTGCGTGACCCTTATGTTTGTGGGAACAGAAGCAACTGTACCGCTAACATGGGAAGATCCGAAGCCGGAAAAAGCGTTAGTTTTAGAGGAAGAGAAGCGAACTGTTCTGGTTAGGGGAAAAGAACTTTCTCCACCACTATCACTGGCTCAGTTCCGCTTGTTGAAATTGTTGTTTGACGCAGATGGGTCCGTTGTTGATCGGGATTCTATCATCAATACAGTTTGGCCAGATACAGATGGGATTGGTGTCTCTGAACAGGCAATTGATGCCTTAATGCGCAGATTACGCGATCGGCTGGCTGAAGAGGATGACTACAACTTCATCGTAACTGTTCGGGGCCACGGCTTCCGTCTAGATAACCCGATGTAAAATTGATATAGCGCAATAAAAAAGGGATGGTTTCCACTTCAGAAACCATCCCTTTCT
>JBCCSO010000189.1:0-7994 GCA_039199965.1 Chloroflexota bacterium
AGGCTGAGCGTCCACGTCATAAATAGCAGTCCGATCGAAACAATCCCCATAATGCAGAACTGCAGCAGTGAGCGCAGACGAATGAGCCCTAGCACAACCATGATTAGCAGCGACCAAAAGTGCATGTAGTAGAGCTGAGTTGTTTCAGGAGATAGGTTGATGATTGATTGTTCCATACGGTTGTTTCTACGGCGTTCCAATCTGTCTAAAACGCTATTTTTTGACAGATTAATTGGGGCGTGCTATCCTTTTTTGACCTACAAAAAAGCCCTCCAAAATTGTAAAAATCGAAAATTTTCATCAGCAGGTATTAGGGTCTACAATGGCACCTCCTACGCGGCAAGACCAGTGTGTATGAGGTGCGGTGGAGCAGCCTGTACTGCCCATATAACCAATAACATCCCCTTGATTAACATCTGTTCCAACGGGGACAGCAAAGGAAGCAAGATGGGCCATTGTGTGTCTCTGGTTGTATGCGGGACCGTCAACGACGATGTAATTTCCATACCCGATATGAGGAGGGTCTGAACCATAATCATCTAAAAAGCTGCAGTCGTGACCGCTGATTTGGGCTCCTGCGAAAATAACGGTCCCCGTGATAGGGGCCACAATCGGGTGATTCTTGACATTTGCGATGTCAATCCCGTCATGAAACTCTTCACCCGGATCGCACAGAACCGGATCGAGTAAACCTGTGATTGTTAAGCGGCAGCCAAAGCCTGACGTCGTGTAACCAGTTGTTGGCGGGATTGCTATGCCACTGCCCGTTGTGTTTGTAATAGGCACAACGACCGGTGGTGGTAATGGTGTGATCAATGAGGCAAACGGTTCTGTTGGAGTTGGTGCTGGTGGATCAACCACTTCTCCATGCTCACACGGGGTGAGATCCTCTTCCAAGATGAACCAAATGGGTGCACCAAACTCGACCGGACGATCCCAATCGGTAATGATGCCCACCTCCCCCACTGTGCCTTCAGGGGTGAGAAGGCCTAGCGTGATCGAGCGCATGTCATTAGGCGCGATCGGCGTATCGTCCAATTCATAGACATTGGGATATCCCCCAATGTCGAGAACATCAGCTTTGTTGTTCCACTGCCCCCTCACTAAGTCTCCGGCTATCCCTTTAACTTCACTGACAAACACCAGCTGAGTCAAAGGCACAATGAGTGGATCGCTGTTGAAGTTTGTAACCTCAAAGGTGAAGTAGTGCATGCGGCCGCGCGCGGGTTCAGGATGAAGCTCATGCTGATAATCTGCTAGTTTGATCCCAATCCCATCGATCAGGGCTGTCTGATAGAGATAGTGGCGTCCTACTTGATAATAGGGTGTTTCGGTAGGGACTGCAGCCACAGCCGGCGGTAACGTGGCGGCCGTACCGTAGCCAACATTGAGCTCACCCACAGCGGCCCACGGCCCCCCGTTCACTTCAGAATGGGCCGTTAACCGTATGTGGCTGGCGGTCACTTCACTAAATTGAGCATATTGGGTCTGTGTCCCATCCACAAAGTTCCCGCTATTGATCGTATTCCATGAGGCCCCATCATTCGATACGGCAAAGCTATAGCTGCTAATGCGTCCGTTGGGATCTAGCTGTTTAGGGGTGTAGGCCAGCATCGTCATCGTGTACGATCCACCTAAGTCAATTTCCAGATAGTGCGGGTGTGCAGGAGGGGACGGATTAAAGAATTCAGTGTGCCAAAACGTAGATGGGTCACCATCAATCGCCTGACTGGGTTCATTCCCCGTACCGCTTTGAAAACTATTGGCAAACACCGACCATCCCGCTTGGCCAATGGGGGTAAATTGAGCCGGTTGAGGCGGTGGGGGTGGTAGCGTCGGCAGCGGTGTGCTGGTAGCACACGCTCTGTAGGATCTCCCTCTCAATCTTGCAACGTCATTTGGTGTGGCGCTTAGAATGCAGGCCAGCATGAAGATTGGCATAATAAAAATTAGAGCAAATTGTGGCAGACGACTGCGGTGAATACGTGGCATTAGTCCCCCGCCAGTGATTGAGGATTGATAAAAGTCGAATACACTTCTCGCGCTTTTTCACCAATCTGCAACCCTGTCCATCCGATAATCGCTGTTTGATGCTCTGGATTGACCTCAAGCACCAGATTCTCAGATGGAAAATAACTTAATTCGTTGTATGGCATTCTACCCGGCGGATCATCAAAGCATGTGCTGTGATCCTGTAGGCAACGTGTGACCATGAGCTTGCCAAATCTCAAAGCATCGGGAACCTCTTCAGGGGGATTCCCTTCTTCAAATACGTAGAGAAAGTTGGTCCTCGGCTGCTGCTTCGCGTGGTGAGCAATGATGGGGAATACGGGGGCAGTGATCCGACCGGAAGTCTGAGCAGCAACCTCATTTTTTGTGATCTCTCGCAGTCCAGACCAAGACTGGCCAAAGTCGGGAGAGTAAGCCGCTTGCACGGTATTGAAGCCATGAGCGGGGTCTGCGCCGGGGCTAATCTCTTCAGTGACAAATGCGATAACACTGTGCGCACCATCATTGTCTAGGCGAGGTTCTCCGATTAGATGAGGATGGGATAAAGTGGCCTGCTCCGTCCAAGCTGAACCATCAAAACGATAAATGGTGATGATGCTATCCCTCGTGGCGGCCGCCAGCAGAGAACCGTCGTCTTGAAGTATCGCCTCAATCTTGTCATGGTCACGCAGGAAGAGAGGGGGACTAGACCA
The DNA here is from genome assembly GCA_039199965.1 of Chloroflexota bacterium. Taxonomy (GTDB): domain Bacteria; phylum Chloroflexota; class Anaerolineae; order Promineifilales; family Promineifilaceae; genus WTJY01. The sequence goes on from JBCCSO010000189.1 coordinate 2,703, forward strand.
TGCGGTTTCTGTCTGTGTTCGGTGGACAATATCCCCGTTATTTTCAAAAAGCAGGTGAGCCCATCCATCCGCATCGATGAGCAGCTCTGGGTCTGAGCCTGATCCCACCATCTCTACCGGCTTGTCTTCCATAAACTCGCCAGTGTCTGAAGCACGATAGTGGAATGAAAGGGTGGGTCCATCCCGATAGACAACGTGTGCCCGCCCGCGCGGGCTAAATGCAACGGCACCATCACTCCCCCACCCCATAAGAGAAAAGTCTGTATATGTTTTGCGATCAATAAGAACCAAAAAATCTGATTCCTCTGTCCAAGCAATAATGCTCCCATTGCTGTTCATGGCTGCATCCAGTGTCTGCGCATCTCCCATATTGAGGGTGAGGTTTTCCACATTTGAACGCCGATATGGGTCATTTTCTGGCGTTGCGGTTGGTTCAAGCACAATGGGGCCACTGGCGACAGCGGTGCAGTAAATACCGGTTGTTTCTGTTGTCTGGCTAATCACTGGGCTTGAAGGGGTTAGCGTTGGGTCTGCATATGCGTCCAATGGCGCACTCTGAGAGATACCGTAGTCTGGCCCTTCAATGCAGGTTGAGGTAATTGGTCCAGCTGTAGGCGTTAAGAGCCCACACGCAAAGATAAAGGGCAAAGCCAGCGGCAAGAGGTAAGTTGGGTTGATTCGGAAAGTTCTGTTCATGCGTCTTGTTCGCTTCCAAAAAGGGTAAGGAGGTCCACCTCAAGCAATCCCTGCTTGATACACTTTAATAACCAGCTCTGCCTTTGAGCTGGAATTGAAAATCGCATGTAAATCTTGAACACGGCTTGAAAAGGTTGTTTTTGAGATGCACAGGCTCCGGGCGTTCTGCTCAACAGTGCGAGATGGGTAAGCCAGAATCATTTCAACCACACGTAAATGCGGCTCTCCGATCGAGCGCTTAAACTGCAACTGAAGCTGAAATTTTTGTACGAGTGGCGAATAATATTTTGCATTTTGCTTTAGGCGAGTGAGGCATTCTGAAAGGTTCTCCCTTGTAATTTCAATCGTGCATAGAATCCCGTTAAATTGATCCAGAAGATTGTTGGTTAGTTTCTCGCAGCAGTCTGTGACTAAGACTTTCTGGCCATCAGCTTCAAGTAGGCTATTGTCTGTGAATACAATATTAGCTCCCACAATAGAATTTTTTAAAGTTAGCCATGGGATTTGACTCAATAATGAGGTCAGCCCGTGCTGATAGAAGGCCGATGTCATTTGTACGCTTACAGCAAATTCAGTTGGATTCATGGTCATCTCTCGTTTAGATAATTTCGATGACCGTATTTAAGCACGTGGAAAAGGCCTATAGTTACTCACTACTGGCCTACCCTATTTTTGAAAAGTGTGGTATGGGCCCTCGGCCAGCTACGGAAAGCCTCGGCTCAAAGTTCACTTTTCAGGCCTAAGAACTGGTTTCCCGATCGCTTGCGTACAAAGCTCCCCCAAAAGTTCACATAGTCACAAATGCATGCATGTAATATAGTACAATTTATTTCCACGTTAAAATAACAAAAAACGCTCCTCCCAATAAAAAGAAGACTTACTTATCTTGGTCGGACCAAGACCGTCTTCCTTCCATTCCATATCGCGGTATCCGGGACTGTACAGCGGTCGGCTGCTATACCCCCCTTCTGTTCGGCGGCTCTCACTACGCAGGAATCTTGTCACTTCCTTAGGATTCTCATAATACATCTTTTCAACCTTTGGAGGCTCGTCAATAACCGGATGGCCATTGGACCCAGCGGAACCCGTGAGTGTCGGCATGTAATGACACAGGTGCCTGAGTTTATGACTCGTCCAGCCTCGGCCGCGCTTTGTTGAGTTTAGATTCCCAGCGTACGCATTACCGATCTGACGCATGATGTATATGTGATGCCAGTGGCGTCTGCCTTTTGGCCGCTTAATGCGGTCTGGATTCTTCCCAAGAATCCCTTTGTAATCGATGTAAACAAATGCAGGCCCCCCCAAGCGTTCATCATCGTCTTCAAACTGAGCCCGATTCCATGCTTCCTTGGAGTACTTGGACACAACCGCAAACTCAGATCGCTTCTCAATCCCCCTTAAAGCTTCATATTGTCTCTGTGTGCGTCCATCAGTCATGCCACGGTCTTGCATCACGCGTCGAGTGATTGGGTTATTAAACCCTTCCCCCCGGCCGCAGTGAAACGCCTCATAGAACAATGCTCTAACATGACGGATCGGCTTCAAAAGATCCTCAACGGGAACATCTACAGCCAACCCTCGAATATCTGAAAGACCCAGCGCGGCCGCCACGCGCGCTTCACTGTGGTAATACAGGTAGCGGCCATCTTTAGATTTGTGCCAGAATCGCCCTTCGCCGGAGCGAACTAACTGTTGAAAACGTTTTTTAGATAAGCATTTGAGTCGGCCGACCGGGTCGCAGATCTGATACCTTGCATCTCTAACTTTGACCCGCCCTTCCCCTTTCTGTTTATCAATGTAGCGTAAAAGAAGCCAAATACGCCCTGCTCCGTCAGATTTATGACGATGGATCGCGTCGAGTACATGGGCAAAAATCGGAACAATAGGATCAGGCTCGCAAATCGGGGTCGTATGCTCCCTTTTAAGGTTTGTAGGTGGCTGCGCACAGTCTGGAGCGGGAGAAAATTCTTTAGGATTTTCGACGCTATTTAAATGACTACACGACAATCCCTGCTTTTGTACAAGCTTTTGTCTGCGTTCGGCCGATATGCCCCCCCACCCTAAATGACTAGGCAACTGAGCCAATCGATCCATGATCGATAGCTTTGATGTGTCCCCATCAAGCACTAGCGCTTTTAGAACCCGTTGGCCAGCTTCGGTTTTATTAATATCAACCGGAAGTCCTCGCTCAATGCGGTCTTGTCTCGCCTTTTTTCTCAGTTGTAAGAGTTTTTCTTGAGCGGCCAGTATTTCATTCGAAACACCAGCCTGCTCGTTCTTCTTACTGGTCATCTGGGTCTCAGCCCACCTCATTTGAGATGGTACGGAGCTGTCCTCCTGACCATATACCGATGTGCGTTAGGTGCAGATGCCCCCTCCCCATTAAACGGGGCTTTCGCACAAGCCGGATCAACCCGGCTATTGAGGTATATGTTCTATTGATCATGCGAGAAGCTGACCATTACGGCCGCACGTTCTCGCCTAAGTTCACGAGTGATCGATAAGCAAAGAGAAGCGAACCTTGGGTTCAGGTCCTGTATCCCCTTTATTGGCATCATCAGTTAGGTAGCTTTAAGAGAGCAACCTGTTTAGATGCCTAATCAAAGAATATTCAGCTGTGTTTCTCTGCTTGTTTTTGCCAACCACAAACCCCTTCCGCTGTGGCCCGTGTGGTCAGCATTTGCAAACCAAATCTAATTTGCTATCATAAGCAAACAGTCGATTTTGAGATACGACCTCCCCCTCCCCAATAAAGGGGCTTGAAAGAGGCTCGAAACTAGACTGCTGGTAACAGTCTCATCTCAAAATTCAATTTTGGAATGCGAAAGGTCACGTGCTCAGCGTGGCCTTTTTTGTTGCTCAAAATACGATACTTGGGTCGTTTGCATTAAGAGCAACCAAGGAGTCACCAGCCGACAATAGCCAACCAATGTTCCCTTAGCTGATCTCAATGCGTTTAATCATAAATCACCTACATGGTCGTCTTGTTGCATCGCTTCAACAAAATCGTTATACTCTCAAACAGATACGACCTCCCCCCCCCCAGTAAAGGGGTGTGAAAGGATGAACTGCTCCAACAGTTCATGGTCTGTATAAAAAGAATTTTCTAAAAAGGTCATCCGGGCGGGATGGCCTTTTTTGTTGCCTTAGTGCCTCAAATGGGCGGTGATCGGCATCAAGGGCAACTGAGGAGTCACCGGCTGCTGCTGTCCGCCAAATGCCCCCTCAGCTGATCTTGATACATACTTAGCCATCAAATTTTTTTCCATAATCAATTGTTGCAATTTCTCAACAAGGTCGTTATACTCTTTTTAGATACAAAAATCCCCTCCCAGAAATGGGTTAGCGCTCTTATGGGCAAGGATTCTCCAAAATCCTAGGGATGTATCTAACTAAATCAAACGAAAGCTAACTAACCAAACGCTCCAACGTTTGGTTTTTTGCTTTTTAGGGCACTGACTCCAATCAGCGCACTTATCGAGAGAGGAATGCCAAAATGCCGGTCCTCTGCCGATAACTGAGCTAGGTGGTTCGGTTGAATTAGATGCACAAAAACATCCATATTGCCCTTCTCAAAGAATAGATTTATTTAATTATGTCTACTTAGGGGGGTGTCAATTAACTTGACAATAAGCTCTACTTTGCGGATAATTTCCCTAAATAAACTTTATGTTTAAAAGCTGCTCGCCAGGACCCAATCTGATCGAGCGGCTTTTTTTTTGCCTATAAATATTATAGGTGAATGTTGAGCTAATGCAACACTAGTTGTGATACTACAACAATAGAATGTCGTTATTTGGGTACAAAAAAAGCCTCTGACCGGCTGGTAGAGACTTCGAACATCCTTTCTAATAACACACCCTAAAAAGTCTAGGTTGCGATTAAAAATAATATGCGACAAATCACCTACAGGACGGCATTTGCTTTCATGTGGCATCTTACTGCACCACCAATAAGATTCAAAAAAGAGTATACCTAAGTATACCTTTGTGTCAACAAAATGATTTTTGGGCGATTAGCAACTCCCCCAATTACTATTGTATCCTGCATATTTTTCAAGCGTACCTTCCCCCATAATTGAGCAGGGTACATGGTTTCAAAAAATAGTGTGGCAATTGTTCGTAACGGTGATTGGATGTATTCTAGATATTAATCATTAATTTTTGTCATCGACGAAACAGCTCAAACTCTTATGCCCCAAAAAAACAGTTTTTCCACCTTATCGGATGACTTGATCCGCAGTAAATCTAAAGCAAGGACATACTACTTACCTGAAGATATTCAGAAACTGCTTGGCAAAGTCGTTTTCCATTTTGAGTATGAGGTATTTGATGACAAGGTCCACCCCTATCAAATCCTGTTGGCATCCTTATCTGTAGCCTTAGCCGAACATGACCCCGAAAATCCGACGGCCTCAAAGCTTTACGATGAGCTGAAGAGGATAATAGATCTCAAAGATTCAAAATCGTAAGCCATTGCCTTGAGGGATTTACTGCTCGGCTTGCCTGCAAACTCCAAAGACAGCTCGCTCCTTCTGAAAATCATATTTACTGTCACAAAAACATGAGACTTCCACATATTATTTAATTAAATAAT
>JBCCSO010000190.1:0-7973 GCA_039199965.1 Chloroflexota bacterium
AACGTGCTGCGCCACAATCACATCGCTCAGCGGGACGGCGGCTTTTAGCTTACTGTAAAACACATCGGCTGGATGCGCGGGGGAAAGCTCAGTGGCGGTTACTTCTGGGACCAGCCAGTGGGATGAGCGCAAAATTGGCATTCCCTCTTTGCGATAAAAAATGTTGTGATCCCCGCCAGTAGGGGAGCTGGCTGACCATTCGTAGCCGGGAAATACAACAAAGTTGCCGTCGTCATGGTATTTGGCAAACGTTTGGTTAAGCTCAGCCCAATATTCATCGCTGATCTGAAAATCGTTCCCCTGATGGCTGGTAAAGTCGAGCTTGGCCCAATCCCGGCCGAAGCAGAAATATTCATCGTCGCTGCCGACTCCCACGGTGGTGCCTGTTTGCCCGTGCAAGTCCCCCCAGAACCGTTTGTATTTTGGTAGATCATCGTCAATTTCGATTGTGTTGCTGCGGCAGGTTAGCCCACTGGCTTCAACTTCAAAATGACCAATATCCATCTCTCTTGAGGTGATGGTCATTTTCTCTTCATCAACCACGGTGCCAAAACCAAATCCCATCCAGTTGAGCTTTACTTTGTCGGTGATTGGCACCGGATTGCGCCAAATGTCTTCCCCTTTGATAAAGATGGGTACGGCTTCACCTACTTTGGCCTGCGATGGCAGAATGCACACTAAATTGACAGCTTCGGCCGCGACGACCGGCAAGGTCAGGCGGTCAGCTATCGGCCGGGGATCGCACGAGTTGGTGGGGTCTACCAAGACAAAAAACTCAAATCGGGACTCAATATAGGTTTGCGCGCGCAGGCCGGGTGACCCTCCGCCAGTGTCCCCCAGAACCAGTGTGACTGTGTCACCGGGGTCGAGTGAACCATCGTATACGTCTAGCACAACGGCCGTGTTTTTCGGCCGCACATGGGCACGGGGCTGCCAACTAGCTCTTATCTTCGCATCTCCGTCAGACTGGATAGTAACAGACGAAAATCCTTCAGCTCTTGGATCATTAAACTGTGGCTCTCCCCAGTCAGACACAATGCGGATGGCGACTAGAATCTGCCCGCCGCTGTCGATGCCTAAAGGTCCCACTGTGTAGGTGATGGTCCATGTACCGTATGAACCGGCCGGTACCGGAGAGATTGGTGAAAGAGTTGCGCTCCCGAGCATGTGATCAACTGGTTTTTTCATGATGTTTGGTTAAATTTATGCGGATAGACCGCCTGCTTAAGCAGGTTCCTTATTGTAACCGATGGGTTAATCCATCGCAGGATTGGAGAAGGATTATGAATGAGTTGGTGCGTTTGGGCTCAAACGAGAATTTGCTGGGGCCATCCCCAGTGGCTTTGGAAGAAATAAACAAAATATGCCAAAACCTGCATATTTACTCAGTAGATGAGGATTTACATCTCATGCACGCTTTGGCAGAGCATCTGGGCAACGGGATGTCGGCCGAGCAGTTTGTGGTTGGCAACGGTGGAGGCGATGTGTTGCGTATGATTACCCAAACCTATGTATTGCCTGGCGACGAGGTGATTATGCCTGATCCGACATTTGCTGCCTATCAGCGGCTTACCGGGGTGCATCGGGGTAATTTGATCCGAGTACCGCTGGTCAACTACCAAATTGACGTGGATGGCATCATCGCGGCCGTCACACCGCGCACCAAGCTGATCTTTATTTGTAATCCGAATAATCCAACTGGGCAAATGATGACCCATGATCAAATGAGATCATTTTTGAGCAGACTCCCGGATCATGTGTTGGTTGTGGTCGATGAAGCGTATGCTCATTTTGCAACTGATCCTGAATTTCCGAACATGGTTGAATTGGTTCAGGCCAACAGCAACGTGATTGTCATGCACACGTTTTCAAAGTTGTATGGGTTAGCCAGCCTGCGTGTGGGGTATGGTTACGGGGCTGAAAGATGGGTTGAGCCGGTACGAAAAACCCGCCATCCATCAGACTCTGGCCGGATCGGCTATATGGGTGCAGCGGCCGCACTTAAAGATACTGAGCATGCGCAAAAAACGCTGGAGATGGTTATCAACGGCCGGCAGCAGCTTTACGAAGGTTTAGACAAGCTAGGAATTGAGTATTTAGAAAGTCAGGCGTTCTTTGTACAGACTAAAAACTTGCCCATACCGGCTCAAGAGTTGGTCGAAGCAGCCGCAGCAGAAGGGGTGATTCTGCGCCATACCGATGTGTTTAACATGCCGGAACACGTGCGGATCTCTGTTGGTCGGCCGGAAGATAATGCGCGCGCACTAGACGTTTTGAGCCAAATTTTGTCTTCTCAAATCGCATAAATTCAGCTTGTTTGGTACATGCTTCCGATATCCAGTGAAATTTTGGGGTCGATTTCACACTATTGGGGCCTACGCAGTTACAAAATTTCTTCTTAAAATTACAAGAATGAACCTATGGCGGCAAAGCGATCAATATACACAAGAAGAATCTCTAAACCGGCTGTTTAACCGGGCTGTATTGTCCGTTCTAGTTTTTGGCATCATTGGGTGTGCTGTAGCTCTGTTCTTTTCCGTCAGGGATCAAAACTGGGGAGGTTCTGCCACAATTAGTGCGGTCTTGGTTATTTTGATCCTTGCTGTCAGGCTTACCTACTCCGGAAAATCATTGAGTGCGTTTCGTTTAATGGCGGTTTTTGTATTTTTGATTGTCACATTTCGGGTAACAGTTTTTCAGGGGGTTGATAATCTTGCTTTTTTTATCATTTTTCCATTAATTGTGATGATTGGGGTACTTTACAGAGATAGGCCAACGTATATTGCGGTATTAGGTGGTATGTTGGCTATTTGGTTGCTGTCGCTGTACCTATTAGAGGGTAATGATTTCTACGAAGATCAATTATTGGAAATCAGTATTCAGTTTAAATTTGTTGTTATCTCAATCTCGATCTTGATTTTGATTGTCGTTTTGCAGCTGACAACTCGAAATATTCTTGTGGCGAACCAGCGATTGGTTGCAGCCAAAGAGGATGCAATCAAGGCCCAAACCGCGGCCGAAGAAGCCAATCAAGCCAAATCAACTTTCTTAGCCAACATGAGTCATGAACTCAGGACGCCGCTCAACGCAATTATTGGCTATAGCGAACTGATTCAAGAGATTAGTGAAGAGGATGTCTCTGAAGATTCGAAAAAGATTGAGCTTTCAGCTAAAAACCTGCTGGGCATCATCAACTCGATTCTGGAAATATCGAAAATTGAGTCTCGTACGTTTCGCGTTGATCGATCGACATTTGACGTGCAGGATTTGGTGAACGAGGTCACCATTATTGTGGCGCCTCAAATAGAGGCGAAGGGGAACCGGTACAGTGTTGAGTCGAGGATTTCAAACGGCAGCATATTTGCTGACCGCCAAAAGCTGCTTCAAATTTTGATCAACCTTATTGGGAATGCGAATAAATTCACAGACAGCGGAAATATTGCACTTAAAATATCAAATGATGATCAAGAAATGACCTTTTCAGTTGAAGATGATGGCATTGGGATTTCAGAGGAGGCTCAGCTTCGAATTTTTGAGCCTTTTGAGCAGGTTAATCATGCACTGAATCGGAACTATGATGGGGTAGGACTTGGACTCGCAATTTGCAAACAGTTTGCGGTAATCATGAACGGCCGGTTGAAGGTGAAGTCAAAGCTTGGATGTGGTTCGACATTCACGCTGATGTTACCGATTTTAGCCCCTACTAGCGCAGACATGATCAATCATTCAGTTTTATAGGTGTGTAAGCATTTGAGCGGCCGATATTGGATTATCTTCTATCAGCCACCCGATGAGATTAAGCTGTCTATCCCTCAAAAAAGAAGCCGTTTTCTTTCATCTTCTTGATTTCGGCCACAGACCCAACGCCCATATTCGCCATATCGTTGCGCATTTCGGTCATTAAAATTTCAGTGACGTGATCACCCCCATCGTCACCAAAAGCACCAACGGCCGAAATGAAGGCGCGGCCTAAGAAGACGAAGTCTGCACCTAATGCCAAAGCGCGAATGACATCAAGGCCGGTTCTAACACCGCTGTCAAAGGTGATGGTCATCTTGTCGCCTACCTCATCAGCAATAATCGGCAGCATGTCAATTGCGGCCGGGGCACCGTCTAGCTGACGGCCGCCGTGATTAGAAACCTGCACCCCGTTTGCCCCAATTTCGAGGCATTTTACAGCGTCTTCTGGATGCATGATCCCTTTGATCACCAGCGGTCCATCCCACATGTCACGCACCGCTTTTAGATAGTCCCAGTCAAGGGTGCCACCCAGCTCTTTGGCCACAAAATCAGAAATTTCTTTCATAGAGCCGTTGGCTGAATATTTTTCCAGAGTGCGCAGGCTGGGAAGCCCTTCCCTAAGAGTTGCCACGGTCCACGCAGGATTAATCATCCCTTGCCACACAAAGCGAGGTGTGATTTTTGGCGGCATGGTCAAACCGGCCCGCACGCTGCGCTGACGGCCGCTGGGGGCGGGAATGTCGGCCGTGACGACCAAAGTTTTAAAGCCGCTGTCCTTGGCCCGTTTCAAGACATCTGCCCGCATGTCAGGATTGCGGGGTGGATATAGTTGGAACCAGCCGTTGTTGCCAACCACAGCCCCCACCGCTTCAGGCGTTTGGGTTGCAACCATGCTGAGCGTATACGGATAGTTGTATTTGGCGGCCGATTTTGCCAAGATGAGCTCTGTGCGTGGCCACATTAAGCCGGTCAGACCCACTGGTGCCACGCCAAATGGCACGTCATACGCCTGATCAAAGATTGATGTTGAGAGATCTGGCTTGATGTCCCCCAGCATAAATTTGGGTAAAAACTTGATCCGGTCTAAAGCCGCTCTGTTTAAATCTAGCGTTCGGTCGTTGTCGGTTCCCATATCTAGGTATTCCCATGAAACGCGGGGGAGGCGCTGTTTCGCCCGTTTTTGTAGATCAACCACTGCAGGGTAATGCTTTAAGCGTTCTTTTAATCTTGACATGTTTCAATCCTTCATTTTTCTGCTTGAATCAGAGGACGGATCATCTATCGTGTGTTGGGATTCAACAATTTTTCACGTAGATAAAATTACCGCAATTATTTTGTTACTTTTCTTTTATATTTCAGTTTTTGCCGTGTTTTCCAGGATTCCAACCGACCGCACCAATCGCTCTATCAGCTACCTTTGAAGGGTAAGCTTCAAGCTCAGTGGCGATTGTGTCGTTCCAGCGATTTAGGTATCCAAAAAGTGAGATGGAAGCGACAATTTCCACAATTTCTGTATCGGTGAAATGCTTTTTAACCTCATCAAAGTGTTCAGCCGTCACCGCATTTGGGACAAGAGCCGCGTGGAACGCTAAACGCAAAGTGGCCCGCTCTGCCTCACTGAATAAAGGGCTTGTTTCATATTCCCAAACCGCCTGAATTTTTTCGTCTTCAGCACCATAAACAGATGAGAGGTTGGCCATATGGGATTGGCAGTAAAGGCAGCCAGAGGCAGCAGACGTGACGAGCGCAATCATCATTTTGAGCTGTTCAGGGACGGTTCCTTCATACAAAATCGCCTGATTCAGCTGCATAAAGGCATCTGCGATCTTGGGCCGACGTCCCATTGTTAAAATTGAGTTGGGCAAGAAACCGCGTATACGGTCGTAGCGCTCAAATAACTCTTCGTATTGGGGTAAAGCGTCTCTTGGTAGAGGATCTAGGTGGGGCATTTTTCTCTCCTTATTTATCCTTAATGGCCACGTGATCTAACCATACCTATTCATTTGAAATGGACAAGTTAAAGCGTGCTGCAGACATGTGGTAGAGCCTGCTTGCTTGAATTTCTGTTACTGAGAACGAATTGTGCGTGATTCCGCTTGATTGTTGCCGGTGGGCGGTGCTCTTCATAGAGATATGCCCGCCCTGCTTTTCTGGGCCAAGGTGGTGAGTTTCCCAGATCAAGACCCAAGGAGTTGCTCTTCTGGCATTGCTGAACGTTGAGCCTTATCTGATCGGAGCCGCTACGGCCGCGTGAATTTGCATCAGGTCAGGAACTGTTTCGGAGGGCCTGCGGCCAAAACCACACTCTGTTGCCAGACCAAACTCATCAATAACTTTTAGGGCGGCTTCAATGCGTTTCTGAGTCCCTTCAACCCCATCTGTATCATGAATGAGTCCTAGATAAAGCTCTGTTTCAGCATGTAGGCTGAGCGATTGCAGCGGAAGATAAAATGCTTGATCAAATCGTTCCTTTGGCACAGGTAAGTGGACCCAATTGAGCGGTCGCTTCAAACCATTTGCAATCCCGTTTGCAACGTTGACCAAGTGAGCTGTATCTTTTGGTTCAACAAAATGCTTGTGACCTGAGTCTCCATAACACAGGTGATATCCCAGCTCTACTTCGGCCGGAACTGAATTCCCCAAACGCACCAAGCGATCTAAAATGGCCGATGGTGGATCAACTAAAAAAGTAGGAAAGACCCCTTCCAAGATGCCAAATTCAACCGCTGTATCCCATTGAATGGCAAGCTCGCTGGCCGGAATAGCTTCAACAATTTCTTCCAGCTCTCGCAGCAGCTTGGCTTCATAAATCGGCTCAATTTCAGCTCTATCCTCTGCGGCAACATAAAACTGCAGCGGGGCTAGTGGGGTAGGTAAACTCACTTGGAATCGAACACTAGCTGGGATTTTGCCTGCCTGTTTTTGCTTGGCAAACTCTGCATATGAGCTGATGGCGGCCTCACTGTATCCTAGTGGTCCAAATTCAATATCTTCGGCCGAATAGCCGCTGCGCAGTTTCACCTGAGTGGTCGATTTGCCATATTTCCCGGCCGAATAGGTAACAGTTTCAAGCTGAGGTGTTTCGGCCAGAACAGCAAACTGCCATCTAACCCAGTTGCTGCGTTCCCCTGTTTCTCCGTCTGGAATTCGATGAAGATGTTGCCCCAGCAGCGAACTTGCTAAATCAAAGACAGAGCCGCTATCTTCAAGCGGTACGCTGCCAACAAGCTGAATGCCTTTTGGCTGACTATTTTCTTCCATTTTATCTTCCTAACTCCAGTAACTAAATCAAACGAGTTGCCAGAGAATTACCTGTGATGGCTCCCTATCGCAATAGAAAATCAAGCAGCCGAGTCACATTTTTCCCATAAGGCGGATAGAGCAAATTTGAGCCATTGATGGGAGCCTGATAGAAGACCGGTTTGGCCTTTGAAAAGCCGACAAATCCTTCATATCCATGATGGTGCCCCATGCCGCTGTTGCCCGTTCCCCCAAACGGCAGCGATGCTTGCATGGTCTGGAGTGCAACGGCGTTGACCGCTACCCCGCCCGAAATCGTGTTGTTCAAAATTTTGTCGATGGTTCGGCTCTCTTTGGAGAAGATGTAGAGGGCCAGCGGCCGTTCACGGTCATTGATGTATTCAATTGCTTCGTCTATGGTGCGATAGGTTTTTACGGGCAAAATCGGGCCAAAGATTTCATGCCGCATCACCAAACGATCTTCATCAGGATCAATGACTAAAGTGGGGACCAACTTCCGTTTGCTTGCATCGGCCGTTTCTCCGGCCGGGTTAAGCTCAACCATTTGTGTGCCGCTGTCACGCGCATCGGCTAAGTAAGACTCCAGCCGCGCATAGTGCCCTTCGTTGATTACGCTTGTACTGTCCCGATTATCGATCACTTTTGGGTACAGTTTTGCCATTGCTCTTTGAGCCAGCTTAACAAACCGCTCAACTTTTCCTTCAGGCACAAACACATAGTCACTGGTGATACACATCTGGCCAGACTTCACCATTTTTGTGGCGATGATCGCTTCAATCGTTTTCTCATCCAAGCTGTCTTCCGCGATGATAGTGGGGTTTTTGCCTCCCAATTCAAGCGTGACCGGGGTCAGATGCTTGGCTGCGGCCGCCATCACCTTTTTGCCAATTTCCGGCCCGCCGGTAAATAGCAGATGGTTCCACGGCATGCCGCTAAATGCTTGGGCTAAATCTAATCCACCCGTCACGACC
>JBCCSO010000191.1:0-7947 GCA_039199965.1 Chloroflexota bacterium
ACCAGAATAAAAAAGGTGGCAAATCCGGCGCCAGCTAAAAAGGGGAGCAACAATTCGCGCGGGTTGGGCCGTACACTACTATCACTCGTCGAGATGAAAAGCACCGCAAGAAGCGCAACACCAAATCCCAGCAAGCGTACCCATGTAGGTAAGCCCTCGAATATCGCCCCCCACACAATCGGAATAGCGGCTGAAATCACGGCCGTCATCGGGGCAACAACCCCCATTCGGCCGTTGGCTAGGGCATAGTAAAAGAGCATCAGGGCGGTTGCGCCCGCAATCCCAGCGGCCGCCCCCCACCACAAATCTGCAGTTGATGGAAACGGCTCATTGAAAATAAATGCCATCAGCACCATTAAAAGCCCGCCCACAAAATGTGCGCCTACAACAACTGTAAAAACATTGTTCTTTTTGCTGGCTAATCCGCCGCAAAAGTCTCCACTGCCAAAAATAAGTGATGACAGAATTCCCCAAAAAAGTGTAGGCAAAATCGCTTGATCAATCGTCATTAGGGAAGTATATCCCTTTCCGCCTCTATTAGAGTCAACTTATGAGTTTTGCAGGTCTATTTATCCTATTTATCGCTACACGAGCTTTCAATAAAATGAACCTATGCCATCGCCTAAACTAACTAATGCAAGACAAGTTGTTTTAAACGGCCGTTACGAAATCTTACGCGAAATTAGCTCAGAGGAAATGGGACTTGTCCCTGAGGTATATGATCGATTAACAGATGAAAATGTTGTGATGACGCCATCCTTTTCAACTGGTGCCAAACGAGAAATCATCAACGGCCGGTATGAAATCCTACAAGAAATCGGGTCAGGTGGCATGGGAGTTGTTTTAAAAGTCAGAGACCGTTTAACGGGCCAAGTTATTGCGCTCAAACGAGTGTATCTCAATCCAGAAAAGCACTACACAGATTCAAATCTATCAGACAAAGTACAAGAAAAGCTCCGGGTTCTGCTAGCAAAAGAATTTCAGACCCTCGCTGGGTTGCGTCACCCCAACATCATCAGCGTTCTTGACTACGGCTTTGATGCAGACCAGCAACCGTTCTACACCATGACCTATATAGGTGAGAGTCAGACTATTTTGGAAGCTGGTAATAAGCTGGGACTTGAGGAAAAAATCGATCTGATAGAACAATTACTTCACGGTCTAGCCTATCTCCATAGAAATGGCATTCTTCATAAAGACATTAAGCCAGAAAATATTCTTGTGGCAGATGGTTTAGTGCGCCTGCTAGATTTTGGCCTTTCTCATAAAGCCAGTGAAAAAAGCTCAACTGGTGGATCGCCTAAATACATCGCTCCAGAACTGGTGGGGACTGGTGAAGCAACTAAAGCAACAGATCTATACGCGGTGGGTGTTCACCTCTATCAATTTCTTGCGGGTGGCCATCCCTTTGGCGAACTTGATTTTCGCTTCTATGATCGACTGCTTGATGAAGAACCAGAATGGAAGAATGTGCCTGCAGTTTGGCAGCCGCTTCTGCAATCACTTTTAGCAAAGTCACCGGAAGAAAGGCCACAGTCGGCCGATGATGTGCTGCTCATGATAGCCGGTGTAATGGGTAAACCAGCTCCAACAGAGACGGTTGCCATACGAGAAAGTTATTTGCAGGCAGCCACATTTATCGGCCGCACAGAAGAGATCAAACTATTGACCAATAGCCTCCAGCTCGCTAAAGATGGCAAAAACTCAGCATGGCTGATTGGGGGAGAGAGCGGTGTTGGCAAAACTCGCTTACTTGATGAAGTTCAAACGGCTGCACTGGTAGATGGATGGCAAGTATGGCGGGGCCAAGCGGCTGAGAGCGGTGGCTTACCTTACCAGCTATGGCGCGCCATCGTAGCTCAGCTTGTGTTGAGCACAAAGCTAAGCGCACTAGAGCTCAGCATCTTAAAAGAGATAGCTCCTGTGATTGACCGCTTATCAGAACAGAAGATTCCATCTCTAGTATCTTCAGATAGCAACATCGATCAAGAGCGCCTGTCACTCACCTTAATTGAAGGTCTAAAGAGGCAAACACAGCCTACCCTCTTGCTTTTGGAAGACATCCACTGGGCACAGGAAAGCTTAGCGCTTATCAAACAACATTTAAACAGAATTGAAAGTCTACCCAACGTCGTAATGATTGGAACTTATCGCAGCGACGAAAGACCGAGTTTGCCGGCCGAGCTTTCAGAAGCTAAACACATTTATCTGGACAGATTAAGCAGAAGAGAAGTTCAACAGCTAAGTGAGTCAATATTGGGTGACCGCGCAAACTCTCCTGAAATTGTTTCTCTGTTAACTCAGGAGACAGAAGGCAACACGTTTTTTATTATTGAAGTTATGAGGGCATTGGCCGAGGAAGCTGGTAAGTTAGGCGATATCAATCAAACTAATTTACCCACTGGTGTTTTAACTAGTGGAATGGAGGACCTACTAAATCGTCGTATTCAAAAAATACCGGCCGCGGATCTTATACTGCTGCAAAAAGCGGCCGTAGCTGGTCGACACTTAGATCTGTCCCTATTGGCACAATTTACCTCTACTAAAAAACTTAGAGACTGGCTACAAAAAGGACTAGATGCAGCCGTGCTTTCTATACGTGATAATCAATGGTTCTTTAGCCATGATAAACTACGCGAAACCCTCATCAACGGACTAAGTGAGGAACAGACCAAACAATACAATCGTCAGGTGGCTGAATCGATCGAAATACTTTATCCGGATGATTCTAGCTACGATCAATTACTATTAGAACACTGGCATAAAGCTGACAACCTAAACAAAGAAATTCATTATCTTGAACCAGTTGCTCGATACTTGATCCAGTCAGTAGCACAGCTTACAAAGGCTGAAGAGTTGCTGCAGAGAGGGCTATTTAAGTTATCAGACAGTGATTCACGCCGTGTTTCCCTTTTAAATTGGCTAACATACGCCTATATGGAAGAGCGTGAAGCCACAAAATTTGAGATGGCCCTAACAATTGGTCAACAGGCAAGATCGTTAGCAAAGGTCAACAACAATCAATCCGGTTTAGCAACCAGCTTATACTACATGGGAAATATCACATTTGAAATTGATGGGACGAATGAGAGAGCAGATGGGTATATTCATCAAAGCCTCGCGTATGCGGAATCTATTAACGACCAAAAAAGAGTAAGTGATAATCTAATTCTTCTTGGGGAAATTGCGCATAATATGGGCCATATTGATGAATCAATCGCCTATCATAAAGAAGCTTTATCCATTGTTGAAGCGATAGGTTCAAATTACGGTTTAGGCTATTCACTTGATCAGTTAGGTCAAATCTTTATCATCCAAGGGGACTATGAAAAAGCCTCTGAGTATCTTCTCAGGAGCATCAAAGCCTTTCAAGCTGGTGGTTATGAACAGAGATATGGCTGGACGCTATTGAGTTTGGCCAACATTCCAATGCTGCTAGGAAAATATGACGAAGCCCTTGACTATTTGTCCCGGTGCTTAGTCGCATTCCAGAAGCATGACGTAAAAACAGGCATTGGATATTGTTTGAACAACTTCGGCCGGGCAGCTACCCTCATGGGCAATTATGATGAAGCACTCGATTACGTATATCAAAGTATTGAGATTTTCGAAAAAGATGGCATTGTGCGGGCTGTGGGTTACAACCTACTTCAGCTAGGTTTGCTTATGAGCTTAATGGGCAGATTCGAGGAGGCTGAACACCATTTGCGGCAGGGTTTAACAGATTTTCAAGAGTTGGAAGATCAACGGATGGTTGCATACTGTTACTCTCGTTTGGGGTTTGTGAATTGCATTACCAACCCATCTAAAGCTGAGGAGATGCTGTATAACGCATTGTCTTTGGCAAAAGATCTTGATATTGAACCGTGTATTTTAGAAATTCTGTACGGCTATGCGTGCCTATTTCTAATGCAGGGAAACACAAACCAAGCACGTAAACTCATAGACTTTGTAACGCATCATCCAAAAGCAAATGGAGAAATACAGCTTTGGCTACTTATTTTAAAGCCAAAAGCAATAGAGGCTTCCACTGCAACTCCACTCTCTGATTTGTCAGCAGAAACAGAGCATTTAAACATGGTCTCTGTTGTTCAAGCACTAATGTCACAGGGGGAAGGAAGAGGGCTAAAAAATACGGTGTAGTAGGTACTAGGACCTATTTTAAATAAAGATTGCATCTGTTCCAAAAGATGCAAAAAAGATATATTGCCCTGAATAAACAAACCACTATGCAATAGGTGCTAATGCAAGAAATCATTAATGGACGGTTTGTGCTACGCAAAGAAATTGGGTCAGGCGGTATGGGGGTCGTCATAAAAGCACTAGATCGTCTGATTGGGAAAACTGTAGCGCTCAAGCGGGTCAACCTCAATCCACAAACACAATCAACAGATTCATTCATTGCGCGAAGCAAACAGGGTAAGCTTCGAGTCATACTGGCTAAAGAGTTTCAGATTCTGGCTGGGTTACGTCACCCAAATATCATTAGTGTACTCGACTATGGGTTCGACAGTAACAAGCAACCGTTCTACACCATGACCTACTTGGCAAAAAGCCAGACAATTCTTGAGGCTGGGGAAAACCTTAGTTTAGAAAAGAAGATTGACCTTATTGAGCAGCTGCTGCAGGGTCTTGCTTATCTTCATCGGCATGGCATTCTGCATCGTGACATCAAACCTGAAAACGTACTCGTCACTGATAACACCGTACGTCTGCTAGATTTCGGACTGTCTCAAAGAGTTGAAGAAGATGGAACAGCTGGTGGGTCACCCCACTACATCGCACCGGAGATGATTAATTTTGGGGAAATCACGACATCGAGTGATCTTTACGCGGTGGGGGTGCTGCTCTACCAGTTTTTAACAGGTCGTCATCCATACGGAGATGTAGATTACAATTATTATGATCGGCTGCTTGAAACTGAGCCTGATTGGACGCAAATAGATAGCCGATGGCAACCACTTCTTAAGTCACTATTAGCAAAATCTGCAACCGGCCGGCCGCAGTCGGCCGATGACGTCCTCCAAACGATAGCACAATTGATGAGGCGTCCCATTCCTCAAGAAACGGTCGCAATCAGAGAAAGCTATTTACAAGCCGCCACATTCATCGGCCGCAAAGCAGAGCTGGCACAGCTGACAGATAGCCTAAAGAAAGCTCAAAGTGAACAAAGTTCAGCGTGGTTAATTGGAGGGGAAAGCGGTGTTGGCAAAAGCCGATTATTGGATGAGTTGCAAACAACAGCTCTTGTAGATGGATGGCAAGTGCTGCGCGGGCAGTCACTTGAAAGCGGAGGATTACCCTATCAGCTATGGCGCTCAATCGTCCCACAACTCACCCTAAATACAGATCTAACCCCTTTAGAGCTCGGCATTCTAAAAGAGATTGTCCCCCAGATTAATAAGCTAACCGATGATGATGTGCCAGATTTACTATTCTCGAACGGCAGCATCGATCAAGAACGCTTAACGCTAACTTTGGTAGAGGCAATCAGAAATCAAACCCAGCCGACCCTATTGCTTTTAGAAGATATTCACTGGAGCAGGGAAAGTATTGCCCCTGTAAAACAGCTTCTCAGCAGAATTGACCAGCTCGCAAACACAATGATCGTTGCAACTTATCGCAGTGATGAAGTGCCTAATCTGCCTGCTGAACTGCCAAATGCACATCTGATGGTGCTTGAACGTTTAAGCAACATTGAAATTCAGCAGCTAAGTCAGTCTATTTTAGGTGAAGGAGCAAGCAGACCAGATATTGTTTCTCTGCTTATTCAGGAAACCGAAGGAAATACGTTTTTTATCATTGAGGTTATGCGTGCCTTAGCAGAAGAAGCGGGTCAGCTAGGTCAAATTGATCAGATGAATTTGCCAACAGGGGTTCTTACCAGCGGTATGCAAAATTTGCTGAAGCGTCGAATCGAAAAGTTGCCTTTGGAAGATCAGCAGATGCTACAAAGGGCAGCCGTGGCTGGCAGGCAGTTGGATGTATCCGTTTTGCAATGGTTAATGCCAGCACAGGAGTTAGCGGCTTGGCTGCAAAGAGGGTTAGACGCAGCCGTCCTATCTGTGCGAGACAATCAGTGGCACTTCAGCCATGACAAGCTTCGAGAAACAATTATAAGCGGGTTCACACGCGCAGATACCGAGCAGTTTAATGCAGAGGTTGCCAAAGCCATTGAAAAACAGTATCCGGGAGATCGCTCTTACGACATTCCATTGCTAGAGCATTGGCATCAAGCTGACAACCTAGACAAAGAGATCTACTACCTCGAAAACGTGGCTCAATATCTTCTTCATGCGATCGCTAACAAAAAACTAGCGGAAGAGCTGTTACTCAGAGGGCTAAATAAACTATCAAGTTCCGATCCTCGTCGAGTAAAACTATTGAACTGGCTTTCGTACACATATTTTGAAAGGTTTGACGCAAAAAATCTCAAACAAGCATTTGACTTGGCAAAACAAGCAAAACAACTGGCTCAGCAAATCGGGGATACTCAAGAACTATCGACGAGTCTTTATCGTTTGGGAGAGATCTCTTTTCACGGCGCTTGGAGTGATAAACAGGCAGAGGAATTTGCCCAAAGAAGTCTGGAGTACGCACAATCCACGAACAATCAGGCAAGAATGAGTGACAACCTAAGTCTGCTGGGTGAAATTGCCCACAATCGGGGGCAAATTGACGATGCAATTTTCTACCATCAGCAAGCGCTCTCTATTAGCAAATCTTTGGGGTCTCCATTTCGCCAAGGTTTTGCGCATGACCATCTGGGTCAGGCTTATACAGTTCAAGGGCGATACCAAGAAGCATATTCAAGTCTAAAGCTTAGCGTTGAGGCATACAAAGTTGGCGGATATGAGCAGCGGATTGGCTGGGCATTGTTAAACTTGGCCAGCCCCCCTATGCTTTTAGGTCAGTACGAAGATGCATCAGAGTATTTAAATCAGTCTTTAGCCATCTTCAAAAAATACAAGATTGAACTGGGTACAGCTTATGGCCTAAACAATTTAGGAAGGGTTGCCACCCTGATGGGCGAGTATGAAAAGTCAAATGCATATTTGATTGAGAGCAATGAGATATTTCAAGCGGCCGGACTAGCTCGCGGAGAAGGGTACAACCTAATGCAGCAGGGTTTAATCGCCTGTCTACAAAAAGATTTTAATCAGGCAGAAAACTACATCAAGAAAGCACTCTTTGAATTTCAAGAATTAGATGATCAGCGAATGATTGCTCAATGCATGACTCGCTTAGGTTTTATATACTGCTACATCAAACCAGATCAAGCTGAAAGTCTGCTTCTTGAATCACTCGCGCTAGCAAAATCTATTGAATTGTATCCCTGTATTTTAAGAGCTCTGTTTGGATTTGCGTGCCTGCATGCAAACAAGGAAGAATTTGAGAAGGCAGGTAGATTGATGGGGCTCGCAAAGTATCATCCGAAGTCCAATCGCGAAATACAGCTGTGGCTGCGCATTTTGGAGCCTCGGCTAACTGCCTCCATATCACAAAGTGAATTAGCTGCACTCCAGAAGGATGGAGAATCTCTAGATCTAGATCAGGTGGTGGAAGAATTACTGCAAAGGAAAGGAAGCGACGGATCAAGCTTCAATTTAAAATCGATTATTCAACGGTTCTTCAAATCCTGAGAAAATATTGTCCGTTTCAGAAAATCTCGTAAACAAAAAAGGACGATACCACCCACAAGATGACATCGCCCTTTTCAAACAAAAATATTGCTGGATGGTCTATCTAGAACAAACGCATACTAGCTTAGATAAACCTTAGGGTTTAAAAATATGCACCGCTAGTTGAAGGTTGCATTCACACGCTCGTTGGCATCAATCAAAATATCCTGTGCCAAGCCTTCGCCCCGGTAGATTTGCGCAAATGCTTCCGACATTATGGCGTCAATATCAGATGCGTTATCGGTAATCGGAAAGAGGAAAGTTC
>JBCCSO010000192.1:0-7928 GCA_039199965.1 Chloroflexota bacterium
CCATCCCAACTACATGACCGATAAGATTTTGCACGCAGTGGCTGATCTGCCCAAAGTCATGCCTCAAATTGAGGTGCCGATTCAGGCGGGCAACAACAAAGTGCTAAAAGAAATGAAGCGTGAGTACACGCGCGAAGAGTATACTGATCTGGTCGGCCGGATTCGGGCAATTGTGCCAGACGCGGCCATTAACTGCGACATTATTGTTGGTTTCCCGAATGAGACAGATGAAGAGTTCCAAGAAACCTTTGATCTGCTCGAAGAGTTGCGCATCGACAAGATTCACTTGGCACGCTACAGCCCACGTCCCGGTACCCCCAGCGCTTACCGCTACGAGGATAATGTGCCAGATGAGGAAAAACGCCGTCGCTTCCAAGTGCTCGAGGAGCAGCACCGCCGCATCAACCACGAGAAAAACCAAAAATATCTGGGAACCGTACAAGAGGTGCTGGTTGAAGGTATGCAAAAGGGGCGGTGGCGCGGCCGTAACCCGCAGGGGAAGCTGGTTTTCTTGACTGATCCGCGCGAGCTAAAGGGGCATATGGTTCAGGTTAAGATCGATGTGGCTGGGCCGTGGAGTCTGTCGGGTGAAGCACTTGATAAACCGGCCGAAGAGCCAGTTGGCAGCCCAAAAAGTATTGAGCTAACCGTCCTGTAGGCCGTAGGCATTCCCTTCGGTCAGGGTATGTCATCCTTTCAGGGATGGCTCGCCCGTTATCATCAATCGGACCAAAGAACTACCCTTTTTCGAAAAATTTACTGGGTGCGTTAAGGAGATGTAATTTTTGATACATCTCCTTTTTTATTCACCTATTCTTTGCCCCCTGTCCCCAACCTTACTGCTAAACTTTCGGTACCATGTTTCACATTCTTCTATTCATGTCACGCCTGCCAGAAGCAGAAGAAATTTCGCATCGTTTGGCAGCAAAAGAAAGCTATATTGTTCACCGCGTCAGTAACTTGCGCGAAGCCGGTACATTGTTAACTAGGCAGCGGATTGACCTTGCCATTGTTGCAGTCAATCCGAATGATAGTTTGGTTTATTCACTGAATATGCTGCAAGAGAATTTACCTGTTTTACTGATCGCAGAGGTCAGCAATCAGTACGTGTCTGAGCGACAGCGGAAGATGGCATGGGGAATTGTGACATATGAGCGGCTGACTGAGGCGTTTCCAGCTTTAGATATTTTGACGGAGCCAAAAGATAAAGTAGAAGAAATTTTCCTTAAAGATCTGCCAGATTCTAATCCTGTGATCAATACCAAAAAGCTGTCTGCACTGATTAGCGGTACGGTTAAAAAGTTTGGTTTAGAGATGATTATGTTCACCCGGAATCAGGAGCTCATTGGCATTCATGCCAAAGGGGATCAGGATCAGCTGGTGCGAGTCGGCCGCCACGTGCGCAAAAGTTGGGGAAATGAGTCAGGACCGGGGCAGTTGAGCTGGTATACAGATCACAAAGGAACATTGGGACCAAACGGACGGCCGGTGCGCTACTTGCTCCTCACAATCCCCTACGAAAGCTTTCTGGTTACGCTTGTTTCTGGCGAAAGTGGCACCATCATGCAGATGCGCAAAGCTACCCATCGAATTTTGTCAGGAATGCGGGAAGTTGAAAATTCAGAGGGGCCTGCCGATGTGGAGCATCAGCTAAATGTTGCGCAGCCACAACCTGCAGCCGCTGCAGATCAAGCTGCTGCCGTATAGACAACCTACCTAAGCTTCAATTTCTAACGCGATCAACTAAATTCAGAACTGGGCTGGGCCTATGTACCATCCTGTAGGGAACCTGCACTGCTCCAAAACGGCGTTTAAAATCTGCTAACCCCTGATTATCCCCATTTGGACCAAAATGGAATAGTTTATACCCTTGGCCAACGGCGTATTGAAGCAGTTCTGTGATCACATAGGTGCTGGGGCGCAGTTTAAAATACTCTGGTCTGGTAGCCATGACCCAGCCATCTAAGCGGCCGTTCCACAAATAGGCAGTTGCAACGGAGATCGCTTTCCCCTCTAACTCAACAAACCACATCAAAAAGTTATTCGAATATTTGGTCACGACTTTCTCGAATTTGCGCAAGTAATCAAGCTGCAGAATGTCCCCCTGTACGTCGTCTCCCCAGCGTTTGTTGAGCGTTTCTAGGTAAATCTCGTAGAACAGATCAAATTCAGCCGACATGTTGTTGACGTCAGCTTGGCGAATGCTTAAACCAGATTTGGCCCCTTTGCGATAGTTGGTGCGATGGGTACGGGTATATTGACTAAAAATCTCTTCAAACGTACGGCCGGCTAGTGGAATTTCTGAGCTGTTGAACTCCACAATGTCGTAGTCGGTCGGAAATTGTCCGTGACGGACACCGGGAACTTCTGTTAGATCAAACGTTGAAAATTTTGTAAGGGGGAGCGCCTGAAGGATGGCGGTGTGCTCAGCGGCCGTAATTGGGCCATCTGTAATAACGCCGCCATAGCACTGATCATACACGCTGTAGACGCGTTTTAAGGGCCACTGACGACTGTATGAACAGAGGGGAAAGACAAATTTGACCCCGCTTTCTAGCTCCCCCATAAAACTGGCATCCTCATATTTATCAGACATGCATTTGGCTACTTCGAGCCAAGCTGGGGTTTGATAGAAAGTGGCTTTGGGGTCTGCTTTGGCTATCTGCCACCATGTGTCTAAATCAGGCTTCTGGGTATGTTTGATCAAGGTTGTGTGCTCACTTTATCGTCTCATTTTATCCACAAGCTGTAGGGCCGGGCTTGGCCGTTCCCACGTGTTGTACTCAACCGTTTCAGAGCCAAACCGTCGCTTGAAGTCTTGTAGACTCTGTTTTCCAAGATTTGGGCCAAAGTCAAACGTGGTGACCCCGATATCGATTGCATTTTTGATAATGCCTGAAAAGAGGGCCAGCGTGGGCATCATCTTAAAATATTCCGGCCGGGAAACAGGTGTCCAGCTATCAAGACGGCCGTTCCAGACAAAGTCAATTTCAGCCGAAATCGCTTTTCCGTCGAGCTCTGCAAACCACAAACAGATGTTTTCTGGATACCGCTGCACCAGCTCTCCTAATTTATTAAGAAACGGTTCGCTGATAACCAGCGCCATCATGTCATCACCCCAGCGATTTTCAAGCGTATCTAAGTAAATCTCGTAGAAGATGGCTAGCTCTTCATGAATGCGATTGGTGTCAGCTTTGCGCACTGTGATACCAGCTTTGACCGCTTTTCGATAATTTCGGCGATGAGAGCTTGAATAGCCAGCCAGTGCTTCCTCAAATGTGAGCCCTTCCAAATTCAGGATTGAGCTGGTGTAGGTCCCCACCTCAAATTCAGGAAGAGGGTCTCTATTAGCTGTCGATACGCCGGGTGTCACAGTCAAATTGAAACTTGAAAATTGGTTGAGGGGGAGAGCTTTAAGAACTGCCTGATGTTCCGCGGCCGAAACTGGGCCATCTGCAATCAGCCCCCCATAGCAATAGTCATACACACTGTATAATCGCTTAAATGGCCACTGACGAATGTAGGACACAAGAGGAAAAAGGAAGTTGGTTCCAGATGAAAAGGTTCCCATCAGACTTGCATCGGCGTATTTGTCATCGTTGCACTGAGCAACTTCAAGCCATGCGGGTGTATGGTAGAAAGTTGCATTTTGATCTTTTTTGACAATCTCCCACCATGTTTTTATATCAGCTTTTCCGATTGATTGGATCATTATTGCGAAGGTGAGTGAATGGGCTTGGAACCCGTGATTTTGATCATACAGTATAACTCTGCTGAAAAAAGACCTGACAGGTTTCTATGACCGTTGTTTCCTGCGCGGAGAGGCAGATTTTTAAACCTGTCAGGCCTTGAAAACACCTTTTTCATTGGACTCACAGTATTCGACTGTGATGACTAATAGCTCGTTCGTCGTCAAATTATGATCGACGATGCTTAGGAATGGTGAGCAACGTAGTTGAGCACTTCAGCTTTCTACTTCTAACAAGGCGACGATTCGATTCATCGTTTTGTATAATCGTCGCCTCTTACTATGGCTATTACAGACTGTTTAATACTCTGTAACATTTAAAACTTTAAATTGTTTGTTACTGCGAGATCCAGCTTCGACAGGCTCAGCCTCCGCCGAGAGAGGTAGCCTAAGCGTCGCTACGCTTACATGAAGAACTTCGTTCTTCTGAGGCCAACTTGTTGGCACCTTGTCGAAGGCGAGGTCACATTTTGCAAATACTTTTGTTACAAAGTATTTAATTTGCTTCAATCTTTGTTTTCAGCCATATTTCAAAGTCTACACCGATTCATCACTTTTGTAAGATAAAAGAGGATAAAAATGTTTGGTTCTGCCACCCTTGAAATTGCCATTGGCATGATCTTTATATTTCTGCTGCTCAGTTTGGTTTGTTCAACCGTTAATGAATGGATTGCATCGATTTTTAATTTGCGGGGGAAAACGCTCCAGTCTGGGATTCGACGTTTGTTGGAAGATCCAGAAGGGCAGTGGCTAGCGGGGCAGTTTTATGATCACCCGATCATTCGCGGCCTGTCCAGAGGCGAATCAAACGTCGTTTTGCCATCTTACATTTCGGCCGATACCTTTACAACGGTCCTGATGGACATTTTAGCACCGCAGGAGTTTGGTAATCCGAAGCCGCTGCGCGAGGTGTATGCTGATATTCAGGACCGTATTCAGCAGATGGCTGACGTTGAGAAAACAGAGTTCGGCCGGGTGATTATGCTGCTCATGGATGAGACGGGACTCACCAAGGTTCAGCTTCGAGAGCTGGCTGAAGGCTGGGAGCAGGTCAATGTACTGCGTGATCGATTAAAAGTGTTGCAGGCGGAAACGGCCGATCAGATGAATCTGGCTGAGGTGCAGACCCTGCTCCAGACGATTGCACAAATGGAAAATAAATTGGCCCTCACTGAAAAGAGGGCTGACCAAGCCATCGCACAGGCGCGGTCCAAAATTGGAGATCACTTTGATCAAGCGATGGATCGGGTGTCTGGCTGGTATAAGCGGCAGACGGCGATTAGCATTTTCGGCATTGCACTGGTTGTGAGCGTCATGCTCAATGTAGATAGCATCAGCCTTGCCAGCAGTTTGGCTAACAATCCAACGTTGCGCAGTGCCGTGGTGGCTGCGGCTGACAATGGGGTTGAAGAATTGCGCGGGACAGTGGGAGAGCTGACCGAAAACAGCGGAACACAAGACTTGGTTGATGAGCTTAATCAGCTAGGGCTACCGATTGGCTGGAACGCTCAAACGATCCCCAGCACACCGGCCGAACTGGTGAACAGGATTTTAGGGTGGATTGTAACTACCATCGCTGTTTCGATGGGGGCCCCGTTTTGGTTTGATTTGCTGAGCAAGGTATCTAGTCTGAGGATTGCGGGTAACAAGCCAGATAAGGCTGCTCAAAGGGTACAGTCAGTTGTCATTCCGGTGCCTGCGCCCGGGCAGGTTGTTGGTACACAAGCTCCGCCTCCAAACTGAAATTGATTTTCTAGGAACTTACCTTTTGAATAATGTGGTCGATGTTGGCACCACTTTTTACCCCATCGCCCAAGTAGTCTAAAAACATGTCTGCGATTTCTTCTGGCGAGTAACGGCCTTCAGGCTTATACCAAGAGATGGCTAGATTGATGGCGCCAAAAGCGAGCAAACGGAACATTTCGAGGTCAACATGAGCCGCAATTTTCCCCTTCTCACGGGCTTCAAGTAGCAATTCATCCCATGTACGGTCATAAGCATCGCGTTTTGCAACCACCTTGTCACGCCATTCTGGGCTCAGGTGACGCAGGTCTTTAAGGAGCACATAGGCAAAATCCTGATTGTCCAAGCTGGCACGCATGTGGGTTCGGAACGCTGCCCGGAGCTTTTCCCAGACATCTTCATGTTCGGCAACCGCTTCTTCCACGCCACCAATCAAACCATCCAAGCCAATGTCCATGATGGCAAGTAGAATTTCTTCCTTGTTTTTGAAGTGATAATAGAGGGCGGCCGATGTCATATCAAGCGATTCACTGATGTCCCGAATGCTTGTGGCTAGGTATCCCTTTCCCTTAAATAGTTTTGCAGACTGGATGATAATTTCGGCTTGCCGGCTGGAAATTTTGTTGATTTTTACCATGAGCTAACTCAGTGTTTGTCCCACGTTCAGACTTGACAATATTTAGGTGGTCAAACACTCTCGATCTATTTACTAACTGGCCGATAAGTTAGCACAAGGTTGGGGGTTGTGGCAAATATAACGGCAAAGTATGCCTTTATTTAACGCAAAACCCCTGACTCGCAGGGGTTTTGGAAAGGATTATGAAGTTGTCACTCAAGTTTGAGCTTTACCTTGGCTCAACAAAAAAGTCTGGTGCTAGTGGTGTTCCCGGCTTGACCGCGTACGAATCCAAGTCGGAAATGCCTTCAGACTCGAGCACTTCATCATCCACAAAGAAGTTGCCGCTGCAGTCTTTGTAATCGCGGCGCAGAATGAAATAAGCCGCATCAGCCATGATGCTGGGCCAGCGTGAGGCGTTCATCATCGCTTCGCCACCAAGCAGGTTGGCTACGGCCGCCGTTGCAATCGCTGTGCGAGGCCACAGGGCATTAACGCCTACTTTGCCACGGAATTCGCCCGCCATACCCAGCACGCACAGAGACATGTTGTATTTTGCCATTGAGTAAGCGACATGGTTTTTAAACCACTTTTCTTCAAAATTAAGCGGAGGGGACAAATTTAAGATGTGAGGATTGCCCGCTTTCATGAGGTAGGGGAGCGCTTTCTGTGAGCAAAGATACGTGCCGCGGCCGTTAATCGAATGCATCAGATCATACCGTTTCATGGGGGTTTCCATCGTGCCTGCTAAGAAGATGGCGCTCGCGTTGTTGACCAGAATATCGATACCGCCAAAGTGATCGGCTGCTTTTTCGATGGCTTTCTCAACGTTTTCTTCGTCCCGAATGTCTACCTTGATTGGGAGCGCCTTGCCGCCAGCCTCTTCTACTTCGTCTGCGGCCGTGTAAATCGTGCCCGGTAGCCGTGGATGCGGCTCCTCTGTTTTGGCCGCTATCACAATATTTGCACCCTCTTTCGCCAAGCGGAGCGCAATCGCTTTACCAATACCCCGGCTGCTGCCGGTAATGAATACTGTTTTGTCCTTAAATTCCATCTTCTTTACTCCATTGTCTCATCCAGCATGACCGGACTGATGGGGGCATCCTGCGCCAGCAGGTCGAGCGTGGCTTTCAGGATGCGCTTTTGCTGTTCTGCATCGCCGGGGGCACCCATGGTTGAGCCTCGTTTGAGCTTGGTAAAAGTGGCTCTAGGCGGCTTAGTGACGCGTGTGCGGCCGCCATTCCAACTGGTTAAGGTGGTTGCAATCCCCGCTTCCTCAAGTGCACGTGCGATCAGTCCCACGGACTGAGAGCAGATCGGTCAAGCAGGGACCAACAGTGCAGCCGTCACCTCCATCTCTTCACAAGCGGCAATCACGGCCGGAATTGTTTCGTCGATGACGCGAGTTACGTCTGGCTGATACCCCATGAAGCTAATTATGTTCGGGGCGATGCTGCCAATCTCACCAGCTTCAACCATTTCTGCTAGATGGCTCATTGGCAGCAGCACCTGCCGATCCTGATTGGCAGCCGTGTGGTCATAGTGGGTGTGTGAGATAGAGAAATCTTCAGGTGCCATATCGGCCGGGAGCAAACGAATATCGTAGCGGCCGTGCTGGTCTGGTTCATCGAAGGGTGCTTGTTCTCCCTCAACATAAAAGCCGCCAGTTGTTATCATGACCAGCTTGCTGCTAGATAAATCAACGGCCGGGCCGCTGACGGTGGTTTCGTTTTTAGGCAGGTTGTAAGCCTTCCAGTTGATCTCCCCAGTATCAACATATGTTTTGAGCCAGCCAGCTTTAAATTCAGCTTGCCATTGCTC
>JBCCSO010000193.1:0-7912 GCA_039199965.1 Chloroflexota bacterium
GTAGAAGGCGGCTATGTTATCAACGGCCGGAAATCCTATATCACCTTAGCCCCCGTTTGTGATGCATGCGTTGTGTTTGCCAACATTAACCCAGAGCTTGGGCGATGGGGGATCACAGCATTTATTGTTGAGCGTGGAACCAAGGGCTTTAGTACCAGCCCGGTCCGTGACAAAATGGGCATGCGCACAACGCCTATGGGCGATCTGATTTTTGAAGATTGCTTTGTTCCTGAGGAGAACCGCCTAGGTCCCGAAGGAGCTGGTGTCAGTTTGTTTACCACAGCAATGGAATCTGAACGTGGCTACATCTTTGCCAGTCAGGTCGGCCGGCTTGAACATCAGCTTGAATGTGCCATTGAATATGCCAATGCACGCCAGTCTTTCGGGCAGTCAATAGGGAAATTTCAATCAATATCAAACCGTATTGCCGATATGAAGCTGCGTCTAGAACTGGGCAAAATGGTCATGTACAAAGTAGCGTGGCTTGAACAAAATGAAATGCCGCTGCTAATGGAAGCAGCCATGGCCAAGCTTTACCTGAGTGAAATTTTTGTTGAGTCTAGTATGGACAACATACGCATTCACGGTGCCAAAGGATATGTTACAGAGTTTGAGATTGAGCGTGATCTGCGTGACGGTGTAGGAGGCTTAATTTACTCAGGCACTTCCGACGTTCAGCGGAATATTATCGCGAGATTGCTTGGTTTGTAATTGGCAAAACGTCATGATCAATACACTGCCCCAAATCATAAAAAAGAGTGTGCAAGACGCTCCTCAGCAAACGGCGTTCAAGTTTGACGATAATCAGCTATCGTATGCTGAGCTGTGGTCAAAAATGAACCAATTGGCCCGTGCCCTTCAGTACAACGGGGTTAAGCGCGGAGATCGAGTTGGGATATACCTTCATAAAAGCTTGGAATCTATGATTTCAGTGTTTGGCATTCTTCAAGCCGGTGCAGCGTATGTGCCCATCGATCCGCACCTACCTCTTGATCGGCTGGCGTTCATTTTGGAAGACTGCGGCATTCAGCATCTAATTTCCCAACCATCTAAGTCCAGCAATATTTCTACAGTTGCTGATCAGACCAAGCTGAAGTGTGTGATCGGAGCTGGCAACCTACATAATGTAACTACGTGTCTGTCTTGGTCAGACGTTTATAGGCTTGACAACAGTGAGGTTAAAAACAGGTTGATGGAGCAAGACATTGCTTACATTATGTATACTTCTGGGTCAACCGGTACACCAAAGGGAATCATACACACGCATCAGAGCGGTTTGACTTATGCACAAATGGCTGCGGCCGAATATCAACTATCAGCCGATGACCGTTTAAGCAACTTTCCCCCTTTACACTTTGATCAATCAATTTTTGATATATTTTCAGGCACGCTCGCTGGTGCCACAGTTGTCATTATTCCTGAAGAATATATGAAGTTTCCAGCCAGCCTGTCTGAGTTAATCGAAGACGAGCACTTAACCATTTGGTATTCAGTCCCCTTTGCTCTTATTCAACTTTTACTTCACGGTGTCCTTGAAGAACGTAATTTGACTTCTTTACGCTGGGTCCTTTACGGTGGTGAGCCGTTTCCACCCAAACACATGCGTGGGCTGCAGCAAGCATGGACAAATGCGCGGTTTAGCAACGTTTATGGGCCAGCTGAAGTCAACCAGTGCACGGCATTTGCCATCCCTCCGTTGGCAAAAGATCAAAATGAGCCGATCCCCATCGGCCGGATTTGGCCTAATGCAGACGGGCTTATCGTAGACGAGGAGAATAAAGTTGTGCCAACGGGCGAAGCAGGTGAACTTTTGGTACGCGCTCCTACAATGATGCAGGGCTACTGGAATAGGCCAGACTTAAATACAAAAGCATTTTTTTATGATCAGCACGATGGCGATGTGCAGCACAAATATTACCGAACAGGTGATTTGGTTCAAGAATTACCAGATGGAGAGCTCTTGTTTTTAGGGCGTAAAGACCGCCAAGTTAAGGTGCGTGGATACCGGATTGAATTAGACGAAATTGAGGCTGCTCTGGCTGACCACGAAGCAGTCGCTGAAGCAGCTTCATACATCAAGCTCGATTCAAGCGAAAACAAGACATTAGAAGCGGCTGTCACGCTAAAATCAGGTTTGCAAATTGATCAAATGGCGCTCAGACTACATCTGCAACAGAAAGTGCCAAAGTATGCTATCCCAGAAAAAATTGTAATCTTGCAAGACTTTCCCAGAACAGGAAGTGGAAAAATTAACAGAAGAGAGCTGCAAAAATCACTTAGTGAAAATTTACAACTGACTGAGACATCCCATGACTAACACACAAACACTAACAGAATACATTTCTACAACGTTTATTGCAGACCACAGCAAACAGCTTGCGCCAGACGACAATCTGCTCATTTCTGGTCTAATTGACTCATTGGGTGTTATGCAGCTAGTAGCTCACCTACAGGCTGAAAACAACATTAAGATTGAACCACGTGACATCACACTTAAGAACTTCAAGACAGTCAATTCAATTGTTGATTTTGTCGCAAGCAAACGGGCTTAATTAGCTGGCCGACTTAGAAAGTACGTAAGTTTAAATTAGCGGCACCAAGGGGCATACTACCGATGTTTATACATCGTTATCTGCTACGTGGTTCACTATCTAGACCAAACGATTCATGTCTCTTCCCAATCAATCAAATTTAACCCAAAATCAGTTTTTACTGTGGATGGGGCAGCAAATAAATCCTGAATGCCCAATCTACAACATGGTCCATGCTTACCGGATCAAGGGAAAAATTGACCCTGCCTTGCTTGAGATGGCGTTCCAAAAAGTGGTTGCCAGCAGCGATGCACTTAGAACAGTTATACGGTTAGATGATCATGATGTGCCCCAGCAGTTTGAAAACACAAACATTCTTGGAGATATTGAATTTGTAGATTTTTCGGCCGAAACTTCACCAGAAGACAGCTATCAACGCTGGGTAGATAAGCGGATCACATATATTTTAGATTTAGAGCAGCAGCTTTTTGACACTGCTTTGGTCAAGCTAGCGGAAGACTACTGGATTTGGTACCTTAACCAGCATCACATTATCACAGACGCTATTGCAACCGGACTGGTTTATCAAGCCACGGCCGAATACTATGATCTAGCAGCGGCCGGAAAATTAGAGGAAGCTCCTGCACAGTACCAGTATGCTGACTTTGTGGCATGGGAAGCGAAACATAAACAAACAGAGCGCTATGCTCAAGCAGTCGAATATTGGGCGGGCAAAATAGCAGCAGAACGAGCCGATGTTGCATATTATGGGAATTATCCTGAGGATCAGATAGGGCGGTCTGAACGGGTTATTTTGCAATTGGGGTCAGAGCGTTCAGCAAAACTCAGAGAGATTGCAGCAGAGGATAGTTTTGCGTCATTGAGTCTCGACATGTCGATGTTCGCTATTTTTACGACCATCTTGTCAACCCTTCTGCATCGTATCACAGGTCAGAATGACATCCGTATAGGTACCCCGTACCACGGCCGACAAAGCGCCGTTTTTAAGAAAACCATTGGTGCATTTATAGAAATAGGTCTGCTCAACATTAGCATTGATCCCAAAGACACCTTTGCCACTCTTGGCGAAAAAGCTCTGGGTGAAACATTCTCAAACATGATGCAGGTTCAGCCGGGCATCAGCACATCTGAAATCAACAAGTCATTTGATGTCATCTTGAATTACATCAACGGAACTTCAGGTAACTTTGCAGGACACTGTGTGAAAACCGATTGGATTCATACGGGCTACGGCGAAGCAGGGCAAGCATTCAGATTACAAGTAACTGACTTTGACCAATCTGGCGAGTTGTCCTGTGCATTTGATTTAACCACTTCTATTTTTGGTCCCACTGAACGGAAGTGGCTACTCGACCACTTTTTGCTAGTGGTGGATAAGTTTCTGGAAGATTACTCTAGACCCGTTGGCAGCTTCTCACTGCTGACAGATACGCAACATCAAAAATTATTTGTTGATTACAACAATACTGACACAGAATACCCCCGAGAAGAGACCGTATTAAAATATTTAGCTGAACAAGTGCGCAAAAGGCCAGATCATGTTGCCGTCACCCGGCAAGATCAGTCTATTACCTACAAAGAACTTGATGAAAAATCTACCGCCTTAGCTCACCAACTTATTGAGCTTGGAGCTAAAGCAGAAACAACCGTTTCACTGGTGATGCACCGGTCAATTGAATACATTGTAGCGATTTGGGGGGTTATCAAATCAGGGGCAGCATTTGTGCCTATTGATGTCGCTTTTCCAGCAGATCGGCGCAAGATTATGATCGAGGAATCGGAGTCGATCTGCGTCCTGACAACCACACAAGAGTTAATGCATGAGGTTGCAGCAGACATATCCGGATGTCCGGTCATACTCCTTGATCACAACGTACTATATCCCGTTGATCCAACCATCCAATTACCTGATCCCCCTGCACCCGGTCAACTGGCCTACATTATTTTCACATCTGGATCAACAGGCCGACCCAAAGGTACGCTGCTTGTTCAACAGGGTCTCATGAATCTGATCGCTTGGGGGAAAAAGGCTTATATCAACAATCAACCGCTCCATCTTCCGCTAAACGGATCAATCTCATTTGACATGAGCATTTTGGGCATATTCATGACCCTTGCCAACGGGGGAAATTTAGTCGTTTACAGTGAGCTTGACTATGCTCCCGGCCTTGAAACAGTTGCCATTTTCAAAGAAGACAAAGTAGATTTTGTGATGCTCACCCCGTCTCACATGAGCCTTATCATCGATTATGTAGGGGAAACCAAGCGCATCAAAACGATATTCTGCGGGGGTGAAGAGTTAAAGACAGAATCGGCCAATCAGCTTTTACAAGCATTTGGGCGAGACGATGCTTCCATTCAAAATGCCTACGGCCCAACTGAAATTACAGTTGCATGTTCTATACATCCCTTTGACCCTGATCGTGATACAGATCGGTCAGTGCCTTTAGGCGTTCCGGGTGACAACGTGCGTATGTACATTCTGGACAAATACAATCAACCTGTGCCTCCCGGTGTTGAGGGTGAAATGTTTGTCACGTCAGATGGGACAGCGCGCGGCTATTTAAAACGGCCGGAGAAAACAGCGGCTCACTTTCTACCTGACCCATTTGCTCCAGATCGCAGAATGTACCGTACGGGAGATGTTGCCCGCTGGAATGAGCAAGATCAGCTAATCTTTACCGGCCGAACAGATAGCCAAGTCAAAATTCGAGGTGTGCGCATTGAATTAGGCGGGTTAGAGGCCATTGTTTTGTCGCACCCTGACATCAGCTTAGCAGCCGTGGACGTGGTTCACCGGCCAGATCAGGCGAATAGCGGTACAGGGCAAGAAAAAAAATATTTGGCGGTATGGTTTGACGCTCGACGACAAATTCTGGCGGCTGAACTCAAAGCATGGCTAGCAGAAAGAATTCCCGGCGTCATGATTCCAAGCTTTTTCATTCAGCTTGATGAAGTGCCCCTCACAACGGGCAGAAAAATTAACCGCAAAGCCCTGCCCCAGCCAGAATTTACGGTAAGCTCAGATTTAGTTTCCCCTCGCAACAAATCGGAAGAAAAGCTGGCGTCAATTTGGCAAAGCGTTCTTGGCCTGCCACAGGTTGGTATATTTGACAATTTCTTCGACTTAGGTGGCGACTCCATCATTTCAATTCAAATGGTGGCTGCAGCTAAGCAGGAAAATATCCAGATCAGCCCGCGTCAGTTGTTTACCTATCAAACGATTGCAGCCCTAGCTGAGGTTGTTGAATTTAATTCTGAACGCACAGGTGAGCAAGAATCGGTGATGGGTGAAGCCCCCCTATTGCCAATCCAACACTGGTTCTTTAATCATCAGTTTGCTTCCCCAAATCAATGGAACCAAACGTTATGGCTTGAGTTACCAGTCGATATAGATGCGGCCGCGCTTGAAGAAGCACTAAATCATCTACCAAACCAGCATGATGCGTTGCGCGCCAGATTCACTCACAATGAAGGTGGCTGGCACCAGACATTTTCAACCAGCGGGCCAGCTATTTCTCTTCATATGTTTGAGGGTCTAAATGAGCGTGATTTTGAGGCCAAAGCTCAAGAAGTTTCTGCAGGATTAGATATTTCGGCCGGTTTACTAATGGGAGCGGCCCTATTCAAACGTGAAAACCAACCTCCAGTAATGTTCCTAGCGATCCATCACCTTGCCATTGACGGGGTTTCTTGGCGGCCGCTATTGCAAGATCTAGAGTCGATTTATAAATCAAATATTAACCAGCTTTCCATTCAGCTCCCTGCTAAAACCAGTTCTGTCAAAGCGTGGGGTGAAAAGCTGCAGGCCATCTTTGATAATGGAAACCTAAATGGAGAGGTTCAATTCTGGCAAAGCAGGCCTGCTCCACAAACCCTGCCGCTTACGGCCGAAAAGAAGACTTTACAAACCAATATCAACCATCTGTCAACAGAGCGGACTGAAGCCTTGCTCACCCAGGTTAACCGCGCGTACAACACTGAAATTAACGATATTTTGCTAGCCGCTATCGGCCTTGCTTTTAACCAAGTTTTGGGATGGGACCATTTCGACACGATATTAGAAGGTCACGGCCGTGAAGAGGAAATTACCAGTGGTATTGATCTCTCTAGAACAGTCGGCTGGTTTACCTCTCAATATCCTGTTCACTTGAACCTAGAGCACGCTCAAGACTTAGGCAGCATAATTAAACAGACGAAAGAGACTGTCCGATCAATTCCCAATCATGGAATAGGGTACGGCATTTTGAAGGAGTTGGGTGCCAACCTGACAGTCATTGAGCCAAAGATCATCTTTAATTACTTAGGGCAATTTGAACGGATGATCCCAACATCTCCAATTTTCAAGCTACACCGCTCTTTGCAAGTTGATTTTGGTGACAACGCACGCACACATGTTTTGGAAATTGCCGGATTTATTGAAAACAATCAGTTTGTGGTTGAAATGGTCTATGACGATGGGGAGCTCTCGACCGATCTGATTGAGCAGCTAAGCCATACGTTCATCAAACAGCTAGGGATAATTGTCGACCACTGCTTGTTGCAAGACCGCACGGAATTTACGCCTTCAGACTTTAAATTAGCACAGTTAGACCCGACCGAACTCGCAATTATTGAAAAGAGTCTTGGTACAGAAGCTTTCAGCAATGTTGTTGACATTTTGCCCCTAACACCCAGTCAAGCAGGGATTTTATTTCACGTATTGCGGGACCCAGACAGTGAAATTTACAGGCAGCAAATCAGCTTTACACTGGAAGGTGATTTTGACCAAGCCTTATTTAAGCAAGCATGGGACACTGTGGCAGAGCAGCATCCGATGCTGCGCACCCGATTCTTGTGGTCACAACTGGAAAATCCGGTACAGGTTGTCACCAAACAGGCTAGTTTAGGCTGGGAATCATACGATTGGCGCGGCTTAAGCGGTGATGAAGCAGCTAACAAGTTAAATGCACTCAAAGGTGAGATGCGTCAACGGCCGCTCCAGCTCACAGAAGGCCCGCTGCTTAGCTTTAGCGTTGTTCTTTTGCCAAGTGGGCGTACCACGATTGTATGGGGCACACATCATATCGTCTTTGACGGCTGGTCTACCCATACGCTCCTGAATCAGGTTACGACAATCTATGACCAGTTGGCGCGAAATCAGACGATCGTCAAAACCGCGTCAAGGCCGTTTAGCGATTACATCCACTGGCTGCAACAGCAAGATCGTGAAGCGGCTATAAACCATTGGCAAACGCTGCTAGACGGGTTTTCAGCACCTAATCAGCTTCCCATTGGTGATCTAAAGCCTAGTGACCAAATTTCATATGGCCGGGTCAGTCATCCGCTGTCAACAGCCCTGACCGGATCACTCAGCCAAA
>JBCCSO010000194.1:0-7901 GCA_039199965.1 Chloroflexota bacterium
CCCAAATCATCTGCTAGAGAGATGTACAATAGTCCTAAAGAGCAGTGAATTGCAATAAAATTTTTTGACCTGTACTACCTGACCGTATTATAGTCTTGTAACCTGTGTGAAATCATATTTCCTACAATTAAAGGAAAGTTCAGGATACAAACAAAGAACAACGATAATGCCACCGAATCGTTCTTCCTACACGAGTTATAAGTTTCAAAGTTAATTCCGTCACATTTAATAATTTGCAAAGCTTCCACAAAAGGATTGCTGTTTTGTGGTGGCACAGCAAAGCGTGTTGATGATGATTTAAAACCATCGACTCAATACTTAATCAAGTACCAGCATCTGCGTAAAAAATTGGTCAAATTCATCTTCATGTGTGATTTTTCCAAGCTGATCCAGTGCAAAATTTAAATTCGTTATTTAGACGATATAATATTGGTTTTTAAACTTAAATTCGCCGATCATTTCTTCAAACAAAGCAAGCAAAAGAATGGGCAAAAGAATGGGCAAAAGTAGAACCAAACAACTCTAACTTTCTCACACCTAGAATTATGGACAACATTAGGGACTTTTACGGTCAAAATGCAGGTTGGCTTTGGGAACAATATGAGAAGTACAAAGCCGATCCAAACTCAGTTTCTGAAAAAACAAGAAGTTTATTCCAGCAGTGGGCACCTCGAGATTTAAACGGAGTTACTCCTCATGCTGCTCCCAACAGCTATACGAATGGACATAGCCTCCCAGTACAAACGATCCCGTTTTCTGAAGATCAGCTTCATTTGGCAATGGGCGTAGCCAATCTGGCTCAAGCGATTCGCGAATACGGCCACTTAGCAGCCGCCTCTAATCCGCTCTACGCGCCGCCGGATGATCCTTCGCTTGATCCAGCCTATCACGGGCTTTCAGAAGTAGTGATGTCAACCCTCCCTGCAACGCTTGTGCGAGGCCCTGTGAGTGATTACACCGGCAACGCGGCCGAGGCGATTCGAGCCCTGCGCGAGATTTATACTGGTGGCATTGGTTACGACTATGATCATTTAACTGACCCTATGGAACGTGGCTGGCTGCGTCATGCGGCCGAATCTCGTCGGTTCCGGCCGGGGTTTGATGAGAATGGTGATAACGCCATCACCCTGCTCAAGCGGCTTATTAAGATAGAGGGCTTCGAGCAATTTCTACACAAAACCTTCGTTGGTAAGAAACGCTTTTCGATTGAAGGACTAGACATGATGGTTCCAGTCCTTGATGAGATTATTCGGGTTTCGCTCACCTACAACGTGAGCGAAATCATCATCGGAATGGCTCACCGCGGCCGGTTAAATGTTCTGGCTCATGTCCTCAATAAAGATTACAAAGAGATATTCCGCGAGTTTAAAGAACCATTAGCCGATGCCAATACGGCCGCCAGAGGGTACCTAGGTACAACAGGCGACGTAAAATACCACAAAGGTGCTGATCGCTTGATTGGGGATCTAAAAGTTAAGATTGCTCCCAATCCCAGCCACTTAGAGCACGTGAACCCGGTGGTTGAAGGGATGGCGCGCGCGGCCGCTTCAGACACAGATCAGCCCGGCCCACCCATTTTCAACCATCACGCCACAATCCCCATTCAAATTCATGGGGATGCAGCCTTTTCAGGCCAAGGTATCGTAGCAGAAACCCTCAATTTCTCTGACTTAAAAGGATACGAAAATGGGGGTACAGTTCACATTATTGCCAACAATCAGATCGGTTTTACAACCAATCCAGAAGATTCACGCAGCACCCGCTACGCCAGCGATTTAGCGAAAGGATTCAAAATCCCAATTGTGCATGTGAACGCCAATGACCCCATTGCTTGTCTTGAAGCGGCTTGTTTGGCGGCCGAATATCGAAACAACTTCAACAAAGACTTCCTCATCGATCTAATTGGCTACCGTCGATACGGTCATAATGAAGGAGATGAACCGCGCTTTACCCAGCCCACAATGTATGCCAAGGTTGATAAGATGCCGACGGTGCGTCAAATTTGGGAAGGGATTGTGGTTGAAAAAGGGTTTATTTCGGCCGATGAGGGTGAACGGCTCTGGCAGGCCAATTTTGCCAAGCTCGATGAGCAATTTGGAAAAATTAATTTGGACGAACGGGCTGAGGACCCCGGCCAAGAAATTCATCATGTTCCAGCCGGGATCGCGGGGCGCACTGAAACCAAATTACCAGAAGCCCACTTGCGTTCGCTACACAAAGCGCTCACCACGCTACCAGAAAACTTTAAACCCCATTCACGCATGAATCGGGTTATCAAGCGGCGCCAAAATGCCCTGAAAGATGCATCTGCAAAAAGCATCGACTGGGGTCTTGCAGAAAACATGGCGTTCTCAACCATTCTGGCCGATGGTATCCCCATCCGTGTAACGGGTGAAGATGTGAAGCGTGGTACCTTTAGCCACCGCCACGCGGTCTACTTTGATGAAAACACTGGTCAAGAATTTGCGCCACTCCATTCCCTACCTCAGGCTGAAGCTTCCTTTGAAATTCAAAACAGCCCACTCACAGAGAACGCCATGATCGGCTTTGAGTTCGGCTACAACATGGAAAATCCCGGCTGTCTGGTGATTTGGGAGGCGCAGTTCGGAGACTTTGTCAACGGTGCGCAAGCCATCCTTGATGAGTATGTAAGTTCTGGCCGTGCCAAATGGAATCTTGCACCGTCTTTGGTTCTACTGCTTCCACACGGTTATGAAGGGAGTGGGCCAGACCACTCATCAGCCCGCCTTGAGCGCTTCTTGCAAATGACGGCCGAAAAGAATATGCGCATCATCAACTGCACCACGGCTGCGCAGTATTATCATCTTATCCGTCGTCAGGCCCTGCTACTTGAGAAAGATCCGCTGCCGCTCATTGTAATGTCACCCAAAAGCCTTCTGCGTCATCCAAGCGCGGCTTCATCATTAGATGAAATTGCAAACGGCCGGTTCAACCCGGTTTTAGATGACCCAGATGTTGATCCAAAAGCTGTAAAACGTCTCATTTTATGTAGCGGTAAAGTTTATATCGACCTCATCTCAAGCGAACTGCGCGAGCAGAATATGGACATCGCTATCGCCCGTGTGGAGCAACTCTATCCGTATCCAAAGAAAGACATCTTGGCCCTGTACGATCGCTATCCGAATTTAGAACAGCTTATTTGGCTACAAGAAGAGCCGCGCAACATGGGTGCATGGCGCTTCATGCAACCACGTTTGGCTGACAATCTGCCAAAGATGGCAGGCCGTAAGAGCAAACGGGTAGATTTCCACTACCTTGGCCGCCGTCGGTATGCTAGCCCGGCCGAAGGGTTCTCAACGTGGCACAAATTTACCCAGTCTCAAATTATTGAAGACGCGTTCAACCTTAAATACGTTGATGACGTACTGGAAGAAAAGAGAAAAATATAGTTTGGTGAGCGTTGGATGGTGAACAGAATTCTGTCTACTGGCCAACGCTACCTGTTCATCAAGAGAGTCACCCTCTAAATTGGAGTGTTTGTATGACAACCGAAGTTAAAGTCCCCGAACTAGGGGAATCTGTCGTCGAGGCCACCATATCTGAATGGTTAGTCAAGGAAGGCGACAGCGTCAATGCTGGCGATATTATTGCCGAATTAGAAACAGACAAGGTTAGCCTTGAAATTGAAGCACCCTCCGCAGGCGTTGTGCAAAGCTTAGCAGCGGCCGAAGGTGATGACGTCACCATTGGTGATGTCATTGCGGTAATTAGCGGCGGTGGTGCAGCTCCGGCCGCAAGTGCGCCCACTCCACAAGCAGAGCCAGCCAAGGCATCAGAACCTGTAGCACCCCCCACACCGGTCGCGCCTGCGCCGGTTGCCAGCGGTGCCAATGCTACACCGGTCGCTGCCCGCATGGCCCAAGCAGAAGGAGTTGAGCTAAGCACCGTGGCAGGCACTGGAGCAGGCGGAAAAGTCACCAAGCAGGATGTTACCAATCATCTGCAAGGTGGGTCACAACCCATGGCAGTCCCATCTTCGGCTCCGGCAATGCCGGCCGCACCAGCCAATGCAAACGGTGCCCAGCCAATGAAGCTATTTGCTGAAGATCGCCGTGAAGAGCGGACAAAAATGTCTCGTCGCCGCCGCACCATCGCCAAGCGTTTGGTAGAAGCACAACAGACGGCCGCGATGCTCACCACGTTTAACGAGATTGACATGCATGCGGTGATGGAGCTGCGCAAAAAGCGAAAGGCTCAGTTCGAAGAACGCACTGGTACCCGCTTGGGCTTCATGTCATTCTTCGTGAAAGCATGTGTGGCAGCCCTGAAAAAGTTCCCGCGCATCAATGCAGAAATTGATGGGGACGACATGATCTTGAAGCACTTCTACGACATCGGTATCGCTGTTGGCGCAGAAGAAGGCTTGGTTGTTCCAGTCGTTCGCGATGCGGACAAAATGACCTTCGCGGGCATCGAAAAAGAGATTCGAGCGCTGGGTCGTAAAGCCCGTGACAATGAGCTTTCAATCGAAGATATGGTCGGCGGTACGTTCACTATTACCAACGGTGGTGTATTTGGCTCGTTGCTCAGCACCCCTATTTTGAACGCTCCCCAAGTGGGCATTCTGGGCATGCACGCCATCAATGAAAAACCGGTTGTGGTTGATGGTGAAATCGTTATCCGGCCGATCATGATGGTTGCCTTGAGCTACGACCATCGCATTGTCGATGGTTCGGAAGCGGTCCGGTTCTTGTACACGGTTAAAGAACTGATTGAAGATCCTGAAATGCTTTTGCTCGAAGGATAAATCAATCTAGATTTTGACGCTTAGCAGGTTTCGAAAACCTGTCAGGTCTTTTCTACTCAAAATTCAAAGCCTGCGGAGTAAATTCTTCGCAGGCTTTTTTGTTTTTAGGGTACACTATCGGCCGAAATTTCTTCGGACTCCATTTATGAAAACTTTTTTGATTACGGGCGGCGCCGGATTCATCGGTTCAACCCTAGCCAACCAGCTTGCACAGCTTGGCCATGAAGTGCGAGTTATTGACGATCTAACGGCCGGAGATCAATCGTTTCTATCGCCCGACATCCACTTTACACGCGGAGATGTACAGAATGTGTCACGCCTGTGGTCACTGCTGCAGGATGTTGATTGCGTTTACCATCTAGCTGCTCGGGTCTCTGTGGCAGAGTCGATTTTGTACCCCGGCGATT
This sequence comes from Chloroflexota bacterium, assembly GCA_039199965.1. GTDB lineage: Bacteria > Chloroflexota > Anaerolineae > Promineifilales > Promineifilaceae > WTJY01. Next base: position 5,176 of record JBCCSO010000194.1, read on the forward strand.
ACAACCGCATCAACACCGGCGGTGCGGTCAGCTTAATGGAAGCGATGCGAGATGCAGGGGTTTCACGGGTGGTTTTGGCTTCATCAGGCACAGTGTACGGGACGCAGTCACAGCAGCCGGTGCGTGAAACGGCTGCGACTAATCCAGATTCACCCTATGCCGTGAGCAAGCTTGCGGCCGAAACCTACATCCACACCATCGGCCGTTTGTGGGGAATTGAAACTGTCGCCCTACGCATCTTCAATGCATACGGTCCGCGTCAGAATTTGCCAGTGTCCCACGCTCCCGTGGTGCCGCGCTTTTTACGACAAGCAATCACCGGGGGATCGGTTGTGCTGTATGGGGGCGGTCAGCAGATACGCGACTTTGTGCATGTATCTGATGTGGTGGATGCGCTCATCAAAGCGGCCGATGCACCTGATATCAATCAAAGTGTGATCAACATCGGGTGCGGCAGGGGAGTAAGCATTACGGAATTGGTTGACACAATGGAAGCGGTTATTGGTAAATCAATCAATCGGATTGTTAATCAAGACAGAAGCACCGGTGTGCCGGTTCTTATTGGAGATATTGGGCTGGCGGCTGAGAAACTAGGCTACTCCCCCAAGGTATCGCTCACAGAAGGGCTAAAAAGACTGATTGAAAATGATTTGCGGTTTAGCACATCGTCCCCAAAATAATACAAAGCCTAGCAGGAGTTCGTCATTCCTGCGGAGGCAGAAATCCAGTGCGAGAGCTGCCATAAATACCCACCTGCGCGGGTATGAAAGCACAACAAGAAAATTGAAAACTATGGGGCAAAGTACTTAGCCGTTAGGTTTTGCTTTACTTCACGCTTCTCACTTCATACTTTTTATTTCACACTGAACACTGGCAACAAAAAAGCGGCCGGAAAGTTTGATTTTCCAGCCGCTTTTTTGTTGGTGCCCAAGAGAGGATTCGAACCTCCACGCCTGTAAAGGCACAGGCCCTCAACCTGCCGCGTATGCCATTCCGCCACTTGGGCTAGCCAAACCTCAATTTGAGGGAGGGATGAAAATTATAGCCACTGAGTTGGGTATGTCAACAGCCATTTTGACTTCTTTACGTGCTAGTTGGTAGGTGGTGGGTAGTGGATAGTTGTTAGCAGGTGGTGGGGTGTTAAAAGGCTTGAGGTACAATTTTAACCATGTTTGAAACGGTATCTGACAACGGCCTGCGCTACTTCCGCTTTGAAACCCTTCCCCGCAAATTATCCCACGGCGTTTTGTCTCGTCAGGGGGGTGTCGGCCGCGCGCCGTTTGAATCACTCAATCTGAGCAGCTCGGTTGCAGATGCACCTTCAGTCTATGAAGAAAATCGCCGACGCGCCTACGGTGAATTCGGCCGATCAACCTCAACCCTCGTGCATGCTCACTTGGTGCACGATAACCACGTTGCCCGCGTAGCCAAAAACAATCACGGTGAAGTCATCCCCTTCATTGACGCTCTGGTTACCAATGATCCCGGCTGTGGCTTAACCATGAACTATGCAGACTGCGCACCCATCCTGCTGTACGACCCAGTCCATCATGCCCTTGGGTTAGGCCATGCAGGATGGCAGGGAACGGTTAGAAATATTCCCGGCGCGATGGTCACCGCCATGCGCGCAGCGTTTGACAGCGATCCGGCCGATTTAATAGGCGCAGTTGGTCCATGCATTAGCGTTGATATTTACGAAGTGGGTGACAACGTCATTGAAGCTGTCAATGAGTCATTTCCTGATCACGTAGACGAGCTATTGATTCCACAAAAAAATGGGCCGCGCCCCCACTTTGATCTGCCCAAAGCCAACAAAATCAACTTTGAAAACGCTGGGGTCAACAATGTAGAGCTGTCTGGTTTGTGTACAGGCAAACGGACCGATCTATTCTTCTCTCATCGAGCAGAAAAAGGAAAAACCGGCCGATTTGGAGTTGTCGCAATCTTACCTGAGCGATCATTTGAGAGTTGATGAGATGAGCTTAGGACCGGGAAACAAACTAGTTGAGCATTTAAATTCCCCGTTCCTGACAAGGCGACGATTCAATTCATCACTTTATATAATCGTCGCCCCTTATCAACCATCATCTCATCATCCTATCAACCCGTTAAAACGATAATCATGTCACTATCCATCAATTCAGGCGCACCCCCGGCCGAAGTTCGTGCAGCTTTGCAGCCGCTTGTGGACTTTCAGGCCGACGGTATGCCGATAGACGAGCTTGAGCAGCTGATTCAAACCAACTTGCTCCCCCACCTCATGCGGTATGATCGGCCGGAATTCCAGTCGATGTTCAACGCCTTTCCCCCGGCCGAATCCCGTTTAGGGGCAGACATTGCGCTGGAATTTAATCAAGGCGTGACCAACTGGCAGGTGTCCCCCGGCGGTGCCATGCTCGAAGAAATGGCCGGACAAGCGCTGTGCAGGCTGTTTGACCTAGCACCTTCGGCCGACTGCACCTTCATGTACTCTGGCACCTATGCCAACCAGCAGGCCCTTTACCTTGCCATCCACCGCTACGCGGAGCGCAAGGGGGTGGATTTTGTCAACGATGGCTTAGCCGCTTTTGAAGATCCCGGCAGGCTGGCGGTTCTGGTCTCGGCCGACGCTCATTTTTCAATGCGGCACGCAGTACGCATGCTGGGAATGGGAGAAAACAATCTGATCAAGGTGCCTGTCGACGCTGAGCGGCGCATGGATGTTGAGGCATTGAAGCAGCTCATCA
>JBCCSO010000195.1:0-7889 GCA_039199965.1 Chloroflexota bacterium
AAAAAAGGGTAGTCAATAAAGGTAATTCTGTAAGAGACTATCGCTCCGAAGCTTGGGAGTGTAGTCACACATCATATTGTGATTTGAGTCAGCAAAAAGAAAATCAAAATCGTTAAGAGCCCATGCTCATCCGGCCGTCTAAAAGCTGATAGAAATTTTAAGATCACCCATATTTCACTATACATTTAGTTAGGTTTTAGGTTTAATCTGTTGAAACACGCATCCATCACACGACCCATCTTGGGAGCTACAGGTCCAAAGACCATACTCAATAGCGAATAAATTCTTCAACGAAAGAAATTGATAATTTCAATATCTGATTTGATGAACTTTTCGTTTCCAAGGTAAGGCGTCATGTCAACCGATCCAAAGCCGGAATCTAGGTTAAATTCGAGCCTGTTTGATAGCCTACTGGGCAGCCTGTTTAACGCCGTCCCTGAAGGCGTTTTGATTGTCGATAAAAACAGCACGATCATCTATATCAATCAAAGAATGCAACATATGTGGCGAACGGCCGAAGACGCCTCAAGCTCTGAAGCACGCAACCGGGCCGCAGAGCTTGTTAAGGACCCTGTCTGGTTTGAACGCAGAAGTGATGAAATCAACGGATCAGAGCTGACTGTTTTTGATGAAATAGTGGAACTGAAAGACGGCCGGATATTCAAACGCAGCTCAAAACCGCTGATGATTGAAGGCAAAAAAGAAGGCCGCATTTGGACTTATCAAGATGTTAGCCAAGCGTATCACAGCCGCAGACTGTTGGAGAATCTGATCGATAATGCACCCATCGGTATTGCGATGGCGGCCGAAAATCAACGTTTTGCACGGGTCAATCAAGCCTTTGCTGATACCCTCGGGTATTCACAAGAGGAGCTGATTAACACATCGTTTAAAGATTATATTCATCCTGAAGATTTAGCTGAAAGCCTTCAAATACTCAGCAAAATTGACTCTGATGAAACAACTCGCCTGCATTTTGAAAAGCGATTGATACACCAAAACGGATCGATTATAAATACCATGATCCACATCGCACGCCTGCCCAAATATGGGGACCTAGAAATTCGTTATATCGCGCAGATTGTTGATTTAACTCAGCTCAAAAAGGCAGAACAAGCACTCTTTCAGTCTCAAAAGCTTGAAAGCATCGGCGTTTTAGCAGGTGGGATCGCCCATGACTTTAATAACCTGCTGGTTGCAATGACAACCCAAGCGGACGTCGCACTGGGCAAAAGCGCTTTAAATCAAAACCCGCATGAACATATTGAAAAAATAAAATATGCGGCCAAAAATGCATCTTACCTAACGGAGCAACTGCTGGCCTACTCAGGAAGACGGAAATTTAAGCTTGAGGATATTAATCTTAATAATCAAATTGAAAAGAGTGCCGGAATCTTTAATTTAGCCATCCCTAAAAATGTTGAGCTAAAGCAAAATCTCCAAGCTAATCTACCTGACATCACGGCCGAAAAAAGCCAGATCCAGCAGATACTGCTTAATCTAATCATCAACGCTGCAGAATCACTCGAAGGGCAAATTGGAGAAGTTAAGATCGAAACGCAGCTTGTACACTTTGATGAAGAAATGATTCTTTCGGCCGACAACTATGTGCTGGCTCCTATTGAGACCGGCCCGCATATTTCGGTATCTGTCGCAGATTCAGGCATAGGCATGACGGCTGACACAATTGAGAAAATATTTGATCCATTCTTTACCACTAAATTTTCAGGCCGGGGGTTGGGTCTTGCGGCCGTATTGGGCATTATTCGCGGTCATCGTGGAGGGATGAGAGTCACAAGCGAATTGGGGGCTGGAACTAAATTTGAAATCTATTTTCCAGCTTCCAGTAATCAACAGAGTAAGGCGAATGGCGGAGCCGCCATGCCTGATCCGGATGGTGCAAGTTTTGAAGATACGAAAAATGAGCGAACTGTCTTACTCATCGACGACGATGATAATGTACGCGATGCGCTGATTGATCTATTTGACTATGAAAATATCAAACTGATTTGTGCGGCCGATGGGGCAGAGGGAATTGAAAAATTAATTGAGAACAAAGACCAGGTTGCACTGGCGCTTTTAGACTTATCCATGCCCGGCCTGCCAAGCCCAGAAACATTTTCAGAAATGAAGAAAATAAATCCTAACCTCCCAATTATGCTCTGCTCCGGGTTCAGCGAGCGGGAAATCAGCAGCGCATTCAATTCTGAAGAAATTGAGAGGTTTGTCTCTAAACCGTTTGATTCTGATGAGTTGATCAGCCTCGTTCAAACATATACAAAACCAAGCAGAGGCCAATCGGCCGACTAAGGCGATTCACGAGAAAAAATCACCTAAAGACATCTTCAAAATCGCCTCACAGCCAATTCTGTGTTGACTATAATGATCAGTTACGAGGTACGCCTTCGAAACAAAGCGGATTTTAGGGGTTTCTCCAAGGTTGGCCTAAAGCTGTTTTTCTGTGGTCAAACCCTATTCATGAAAGATCCAAAGTATCGTATTCACCCAATAATTGTCTTTGTAATCGCTTTTCTGTTTGTGCTGCTCAGCCTTACATTATTGGCTAGCTATGTCGCTTAACTCTAAAAACCGTTTTCTCAGTGTACTTGCCGATAGCTTTGCAACCACCAAAATCCCACCCAGCAGGCAAACCACATCCCTGTAAAACTCGTCCACCAAGCATATGCAAAAAGCTCGAGAATCCCGCCTCCTGTTCTAATTCCATCTGAGCGAGCGTTTGGACTATAGTATCGCCGCCAAAAATCGCATGGCTCAACTTGCAGCCATACGCACTGGGTTACGTAAAATTCTACTGCAAAGAAAACCGCAAAAAGGAAAGGTAGGATTGAAAATCCAAACAAAATTATAGTAATTATTTTTTTCTTTCGAGTCGAGTTAACCAAGCCTACATAAAGTAAAAAAGAAGCAGCAAAAATTGTAAAAAGCAATATTCCCAAGGGCAAAAGCATCAATTCTCTCCGTAAGTGTAAATTTTATGGGTCTCGATTTGTTAGGTTAAATCAAAAAACTTCAACAGGTTCGGATAGCTTCTACCAAGTTTCGGAGTTGTGTTTCTCCTCTTTCGATTGACTAGCCTGCTGATATAATCGACACCCATCAAAACAGTTAGTTAATTGAATCGAACCATGAATCTGTCGCAGAATAGCCAAGTCAAAACTTTTTTCTACCTACTGATGGCTTTAGCGTTTTTCGCCATCTTTATTCTCTTTCGCCCTTATCTTGGTGTCATCTTCTTTTCGCTCATTATCGTCATTACGTTTGCGCCAGTTCATCGACGAGTTGAACAGCGTTTCGGCCGGTTTAGAGCATGGGCCACGCCAGTTACCATCATCGTTGTGCTGCTAACTATCCTCATTCCGCTCACCATTCTGCTGCTGCTCGCCATCAACGAAGTTCTTTGGATTATCGAGGATATCATCGAGTTTGAAGTGATCAGCGACTCCAACATTGATCAGCTCATCAATGACTTCAACAGCTTCATCACACAATTAGGCGTCCCTAGTACCTATCTTTTATCACGCGAGCGCATTACCGAGTTTATCCAAACCAATATCGGGTCGTTCGCTACGGTTGTTCAAGGTTACTTGTCCGGCATCGGCGGGAACGCCACCGCTCTCATAACCAAAGCTATCATTTTCTTTTCACTGCTTTCAACCTTATTCCCATCATTAAATTGGCTCATCGGGTACCTAAAGGAGCTAAGCCCACTAAGCGATGATTTAGACCAAATTTACATTGATCGCGTCATCGGCATGAGCAAAGACATGTTCAGGGGAATTGTGGTGATTGCACTCGTGCAGGGCATTTCTACAGGGATTCTCTTCTTCATTTTGGGCATCCCCTATGTCATTTTGTGGACGATCCTCGCTACGCTTTTGGCCCTTATCCCCATTGGGACCGCTTTTATCTTTCTGCCAACGGCTCTTATATTTTTGCTGTTTGGCTATTTTATTGATGCGGCCGTTGTCATTGTGGTAGGTATGCTGATCATAGGCAATCTTGATGCTGTTTTACGGCCGCGTCTGGTCACACAGGAAGAACCAGTAGACTCAACGCTCATTTTAATTGGTGCTTTAGGTGGATTGGCTCTCTTCGGGCTATTGGGTGTCGTCTACGGGCCAGTTCTCGTCATTATCTTTCTGACCACGCTAGAAATTTATCAGGCTTACTACAGCCCCACAGCTACAGGCAGCTTGGACCCTGTGATCGCAGCCAAGCAGGATAAAATTAATTCTGGGGCCCCATCAGATGACATTGATGACAAAGATACAATCCAAAATCAAGATAGCGGTGTAAATCGCAAATGACCAGTCAAAGGGAAAAGAGAAGCCATAGATTTTGACATTTCCTTTCATTAGGGGAAAATTGACAATAGGCTAAGGTGACCAAATATAAAATCAAACAAACTAGCATGCAGCTTACTTGATATGGAACTTACACGGAATTCTCTATTTTTAGGCATTATTATTCTAGTACTTGCTGGAATCTACATTACCATTGTGCGCTATACAACCGAATCCAAAGAGCTTACAGCCATCAGAGAGGATAGGATCACAAACGCTGTATTCTTAACAGGCACAGAAATCAATCGGACATATCAAGATCAGGAAAACACATTATTAGGAAAGCCTATCAGGGCACAAATGAGAGTGGAATTTGAACCCACAGCGAATTATTCATCTTCAGATGTATTCAATGAAATTGTCAGTAAATTTGAAGTAGAAGGATGGCATGCAAACGAGCTTAGCACCCAATCAGATTACTTTACTGCTACCTTACAAAAAGGTGATTTTTCATTATTGGGAGAAGTTTACATCAACCATCACACTAACATTGTTGGCATTCACATGCTTGAGATCGGCCCACAACCTCCAAATTAGAAGTCTACTTTAAAAATCCAAGTTAATTTACAGGAAAACAAAATACAATGATTCAAAAAGGGAAAAATATACTAGGTGCGTTAATTGTTACTACATGCTTCTTGCTGGTTAACACGCTTTCTGCGTCAAACACAAAACAAGATGTGCTTCCTCCACTAAAAGTTGTGCAACTAGGCGATTCATATTCTGCAGGCAATGGAGCTAGGGGAGAAGATGGGAAGCGAAATTATCACAGTGTCTCAGGATGCTATAGAAGTCCAACAAACTGGGGAAGTCAATTTGTTGAATCCTTAAGTGAAATTTTCTCAGTAACATACGTTAATCGAGCTTGCTCAGGAGGAATCATAGCAGACATCACAAATACGCGTGACATGAAGGATGCAGATTTTAAAAATGTAGATGGAAGCTGTCCAGATGTTGAATACCCGGATGAAGAATTTTACTTAAACACCTCCACACTAAAATGTTCAAGGTTTGTTTGGCCGCAGATTACTGCAGTAGATGAAAGTGTAGATTTAGTACTCATGACAGGAGGGGGTAATGATGTAAAGTTTGCAACTATTGTCCAAAAATGCTTTGTTGAAGGAGCTCATGATGTAGCGCAGTGTAGAGATGCAGTCAAAAACGCAGAAAAAATTCTGAATGGGCAAGTTGAAAACAGGTTACTCACCGCCTTCAGGGCAATAAAAAGCAAAAATGACGATATCAAAATAGCTTTCATAACTTATCCTCATTTAATCGAAAACTTAGGTATCGTCATTCAGCAGAAGAATCTATTAGGCAATGTAGTTGATTCTTACGAAGTTGGTGACGAGATACGTCGAATAGGTCGAGAAGGCGATAAGGTGCAAAGAAGAGCTATTGAGCGCGCAAACAGTGAAGCAGGGGAAGAGTACATTGTTTTCTTCGATGAAACCAAAAACCTTTTCAGTGGGCATTTACCCAGTCCTGCAGATATACCTTCTAATCCAGACAGATGGCTGTATGAGCCTTATGAATCATACACATATCCAGAGGTCGAATGGGTTGAGATTGCAGCAGAGTGGTATCACTACAATCCGGCAGGTCATCAAAATCTTGCAGACGCTCTTTCTCTTTTCAAGTCCTTTGGCGCAACTGGTGGTTCATTCGAGTCAGATTCCAATATCGATGTTGCCTTCGTCGTTGATACAACAGGTTCAATGGGAAATGAAATTGCTCAAGTTAAAGAAGACTTATCACAATTAGTTAATCAATTAGCAACCACCACCAATTCATATCGAGTTGCTGTTGTTTCATATCGTGACTTCCCAGAACGTACAGGAGACCCTAAAGACTACCCTTTTAGGGTTGATCAAGGCTTTACAAACGATCTCTCATCAATCCAAAGTGCTATAGACTCATTAACAGCTGAAGGTGGTGATGATTGGAATGAAACGGTATTTTCAGGAATTCAAGCAGCTATCGAACTTCCTTGGAGGCCAGGAGTCACAAAAATGGCTGTGGTTATAGGAGATGCGCCAGCTCATTCACCAGAACCTATCTCGGGCCTAACAGCAGGTGAAATAGTTGCAAACAGTATCGCAGTAGACCCGGTTCAAGTCATTGGTTTAAATGTGGAATCCCTTGACTTTAATGGTGCTTTGACACAAATAACCGAAGGTACAGGAGGGAGTATTGTTCCCAGTTCTTCAGACCTAACAAACACAATATCAGAAATCTTAGGAAGTGCAGCTAAACAGCCTTTTGCTTGGATTGGAACCGCATATTCAGGAGAGATCGGCTCACCAATACAGTTCAGTGCAAATGGATCCTATGATCCATCAGGGTTACCCATATCGCTTTATGAATGGGATTTTGACGGAGATGGAACTTTTGACTTTGAATCTACACAACCAAATGCTTCACATATTTATGATTCTGAGTTCAATAATTTTGTTATAATGCGTGTCACAAGTGGTGGTGGGACGGCCCTCGCAAGCGCAAGAACAATTGTAAATAAAGAAGGATACGTTTCTCAGGGTGATGAAGCCGCATGTGAAATTAATGACAGTGGAGATTACATACTTGTCGATGAAGATGGACAATTTATTCGTTGCACAATCGATAGCCCTCCAGACTCAGATAACATTTCATCAATTTTAGGGGGCCCTGACATTGTATATATTCCAATAGTCAAACATTTGAGCTCTGTCGAACTACAGTCTCCGGCAGGTGAAACGCCAACAAACACACCAGTTCCACCAACACCAACCCATACCCCATCTCCTTTACCCACTGTCACGAATACACCATCCCCTACACCATCAAATACGCCTACCCTTACTCCAACTCCAACAAACACCCTTACATTTACCCCAACCCCATCACCAACTAGCACACCAGTTACACCCGTCGGTCCACAGTGGCAAACGGTTGACACCTTCTCTGGCCTCAGCAACGGAACAATTGATGGCAAAAATGGTTGGGACAGCACGGGTGGAGCCAAAGTTGCTTTAGACCCAGTCAACAGCGGGAATAAAGTTTTGGTTCTTGATGAATTTGAAACCCGTGGTTACAAATCACTCCCTAGCCAAATAACCAATTCATCTACAGGGACCTTGTTCTTCAGGCTGCGGCGCGACGGAAACGTAGACGGGTTTGGCGGAATGGCCGATGTTACTGTTCCAGATGCATGGAATGACTACGAAACCCAATTCGGTAGCCAAAGCCAAACTACGCCACTATTTACAGTCAGAGACAGCAGCAATTTCCGAACGAGTTCGGGGGAATATAGTGAGGATACATGGTATTGTATTTGGATGGTTGCAGACAACATTAACAATGACTACAACGTGTACGTAAAAGGCGGTCAATACACTTCCAAAACGAGGGTAACGGCCGGAGGATTCAACACCTTTGACTTCCGAAATGGTGGTTCTGATTCACTAAAAACATTCTTCGCCCGCACCGGCAACAATTTTACCGGACGCATGTTAATAGACGACATATACATTGACGCAAACAACC
>JBCCSO010000196.1:0-7877 GCA_039199965.1 Chloroflexota bacterium
ATTCAGGACCTATCGGCTAACTAGGGACTTAAACTAAGTTTGATAATGAATTAAATTTAAGGCATTGCTTTGTTAAATCGAATGTTTGCCACCTGTTCACCTATTTATGCCTTTACCGACTACAACTCCTGATCCACTAATTACTGAAAATGCAGTTGCCTTTGCTGACTTAGATACCTTGCTGATTGGATACCAGTACAACAATATTATAGATACTGATGTGACAACCGATGTCTACAATTGGATGATTCACGGTATGCGCACTTGGTTCAACGAAGATGATTTTCGCGGGGCGATATTCGATTTCAGAAATGTGAATACGTTTGCCTTAGGGAACACGTTAACTGCCAAGGAAGCCAGCGAAGAAGCGAATCAGGTTTTAGATTTGAGTATCTTCCCTGTGGCATTAATCGTAAAGAATGTACAGCAAGAAATAAAAGTCAGAATGACAATGATGACCGGCAATACGCGGCGCAAGTGTGTCGTGTATGGAGAAGATCAAGCCTTGGTTTTCATTAATGAATGGAACCGCCAGCATAATCGAAAGTTTGATTTACCAAGCGAAAATTTTTTAAATGGCCCTGCTTTTGACAAGCTCATGGAACCATAATATGCAGATGGTAATTTCAGCCTAAACAAACAACCCACCTTGAATTTTCAAGGTGGGTTGTTTGTTTCTCAGGCCTGTTTTGGCTTAATCAAAGTCAAATGGCTCATCATCGTTACTGCTGCCACCGTTTTTGGCCCATGCTGACATCTCAACCGACAGACGTTCAAAGTAGCTGTTTTCTGGCAGCTCTGGATTTGATCCATAGACTAAATCTGTAATGCGGGCGTTAATGATCAATGAGGCAGTTTCTAGCACAATGACTTCGTCTGGTTGCACCATTACCGGTTCTCCTTTTGGCTCAAGTTTGGCCCTGATCGCCTCATCCATCCAAATGTGTTCGCTCATGGCTACTTTGGTGATGGTCCTGATGTCGTTTTTGTCAAAGAGCCAGACTTCTAAAGCGGATACTGCTCGGCTGCCGTTATTGCCCATTGTTTCAGAAATACCAACGCCGCACTCACCCAAGAATTCGCCCGTTGCGCTTTCGATACTAAATGAATCGTCGTAGGCGTCTTGACCATATGTGTAGGTGGTCCGATAGGTTGAAATCGGGGTGATACCGCCTTCCCCCGCACCTTCCGAAACGGCTCCGGAGTCTGATAGGGTTTCAACGGCTTCGTAGGTTGGTGAGCCTGAAACGGCCGCGCTTGCGTTATTTGGCGGATCAACTGGGTAAAGACTGTCGTCTTCGTAGCTGTTGGCGTCGCGATTCCACAACCACCAGAAGGCTCCTACTAATAAACCGATAAGGAGTAGCCAAAGTAGTGATCTAAACCAGCCGTTGATACCGCTGTCTGAATCTTCTGCGCCTTCATTACCAGCGTCAGTCGGGACGATACCAGCGGCCGCTCGAATTTGATCACAATTTCCCTGACCTAACACCTGAACCAAGCGATTCAAGCGATTTACAGACATTGAGCTAGGGGGCACAATCACTTGTACATTGCCGTCCACTGTTCTAACCGATCCGGCCGCAGCACGGTCAACCGCATCGCAAACAGCAAAGCCCACGTCTTCCCATGCACCATCCTGAGCTCCAAGGGCTGCGATGGCGGCCGTTTCATCGATCTCATTGAGTACGAGTTGATGGGCCAAGCCGCGCAGATAGTATTGTTGATAGTCAATCGCGCGTAAGTCTTTTGGGGCACCATCTACATAATTTAGTGGGGTAAGTCCCCATCCAAAAACAACTAAGCCAATAAAAAATCCAACTAGTCCCCAGATTAGGGGACCTAGATTTAGATTTTTAATGATCGCTCTTATCATGCCTACGTCCATAATGGTTTTGTCCTGTCTTGTGGAAATTGAGTCCAACCGAAAAAAATAACCTTTTGTAACCTGCAATTGGTTACCTGTGAGGCAATTTTGAGGTGTTAATCAGGCCTTTTATTTTTAATCACCTGACCCCTTTTTTCGGGTTGCTTACCCTCGAAATTATCGATTTCTCCCCGTAAATAATCGTGAATTTATGTTACCATAATATTTTTTTGGTTACAACAAACCCCGGTATGATCAACCGATAACATACCGCAAAAAACGGCCATTTAAGCCAGCAACAACCGATACTGGTTGGTATACTTACAGTTTTTCGAGATGAATCGTCGAAAATGTGAGCGATAAAAAATTAAGATTCGGAAGGGTTGAGAAGAGATGAAACATTTTGTTGATATGACTCAGATGACCTCAAAAGAGGTGAATGAGTTGATACTGCTGGCAGTTAAGTTGAAAAAAGAGCTGCTGAGTGGGGGAAATCGGCCAATCCTGCAGGGGAAACAATTGGCTATGATTTTTCAAAAACCATCGTTAAGAACGCGTACTTCTTTTGAAGTGGGGATGGTTCAGTTGGGTGGGTATGCCCTTAGCTTGAGCCCGGCCGAAGTGCAGATGGGGAAACGGGAAAGCGCATCTGACGTGGCAAGGGTTCTGTCGAGATATGTAGACGCCATTATGGCGCGCGTGATCTCTCATGGTGATATTGTGGAGTTAGCAGAGAACGCGGACATTCCAGTAATCAACGGGCTGTCTGACTACAACCATCCAGTTCAGTCGCTAGCGGACCTGCTTACCATCTACGAAAACTTTGGCAGTTTAGACGGCGTAAAGCTGACTTACTTGGGTGATGGTAACAATGTGGCGCGCTCGCTGATGCTGGGAGCGATGCATACGGGTGTTGACTTTACGATTGCATCTCCGGCCGGGTATGAGCTAACTGAAGATGATTTTGATGCGGCCGAACGCTTGAAAGCTGGTTCCGCTAATTTCCGCATGTTAATTGACCCTGTTGAAGCGATAGCTGAGGCTGACGTTATCTACACAGATGTTTGGACCAGTATGGGGCAAGAGGCTGAACAACAGGAAAGACTGCGCGTATTTCCACCGTACCAAATCAACAAAGCCATGCTGTCTAAAGCCCAATCAGGTGTCAAAGTGATGCATTGCCTGCCAGCTCACAAAGGGGAGGAAATTACCGAGGAGGTCATTAATGATTCCCGCTCGGTCATTTTTGACCAAGCAGAAAATCGCATGCATGCTCAAAAGGCGATATTGGCTAAGCTGCTGGGTGAAGGTTAAGGTGAAGGTGTTAATAGGAAAAGGTGCTCCAGCTTGCCGTTTACAGGGTGATGGATTGGGTCTTCTTAAGCGAATGTGGCATTTGAATTCCCTTTCTGAGCCCAGAATTATAAATGACTAACAGGTTATAGGCCGAACATGCTATATGCTATATCATCCAAATGCTTATGTTTAAGGTGGTACGCAGATTAAACATTACGATTGATAAATTTTCAGTGTTAAAATGTAGGTGGTATTTGGCCAGTGTTTTGTCTCCCTTAGTTTGATGGAACTAATTGCGAATTAAAATATGTTAAGCTACGTCAAACAAGATCATCAATTCCATTAGGTGATGCCTGACGTAGAGTGAAATAATTACTCAAACGATTAATTTTGAGCCTAAAATAATTTGATAGGACCGCACAAGCATGTCTCAACAGTCAGGATTAGCGGAAACGCGTGGACATTCACTTATATGGGAGCAGAAATGGGATGAGGCTCTGAAGGAGTTTGAAATAGCTCTGAAGGAAAACCCGGATAACCCCACGATCCATGATGGAATTGCTACTGCAAAACGAGAGCTTGGTGATATTCAAGGTGCGTTAATCCACTTTGAAAAGGCGGCCGAACTAACCGAGCAAAACACGATTTATCTGCGTCAGGTGGCTGACCTACAGCAGAAAATGGGAGAAACCACAGCAGCGGCAGAAACTTTTATGCGCATTGGTGAAAAACACCTTTCGCAAAAGCGGTTAACAGATGCAATTGATAATTGGGTCTTGGCAACTCGGTTCAACCCTGATCATTTGAAAGCACATGAGCGGCTAGCCAAGGTTTATGAAAATCAAGATCGGCCGTGGTTGGCGGTTAACGAATTTTTAGAGACGGCGCGCATTTATGAAAATCAGGGACAGCTCAATCGGGCACTACGTGCCTGTGAGCGGGCGACTAAAATTGACCCGCGCAATGCAGAGGCCTTGACTGCGGCCGAACTACTGAAAACCGGTGAACGCGCATTCCCCAACAACAGCCGTGGCATGGTTGATCAAAATACGCCAATTAGCCGTCGGACTGGCACCGGTCGCTTTGTTAGCGGTACGGTTGAAATCCCCATAGCCGCACCAATTGCAGACAAACTTCAATCTGCCCGTGAGAAAATGGCTGAAGAGATTTTCTCAACCAACGCAGAGATTGTAGGAAGTGATGATGATATTAACTTAATGGCCCTTATCTCACAGGGGCTAACGGACCAAACGCAAGGGAATAGTCAAGAAGCGATTGCTAGCTTTACTAAGGTAATGGATAGAGGACTGCGATCATCAGCAATTTTGTTCACTGTGGCACATTTGCATCAAACGTTAAGCCAATTTGCAGAAGCCATTCCTTTGTTTGGCGAGATTGAAGGGGATGAAGATTATAAATTTGTCCGGCTTTACTGCATAGGGGAGTGTTTTAGAGGGCTGGGACATATTCAGCAGGCGATGGAACACTACATTAACGCGCTTAAGTTTATAGACTTGCCCACGGTGCCTTACAGCAAGCGTGGCCGACTAGAAGTACAATATGATGAGCTTTTAGATACACTGGTATCCAAAACAGCCGTTGATCAAGCAACATCGTTTGCGCTGTCTTTCGGCCGATTTTTGCAGACATCTAACTGGGAGGCTGCCGTCAAAGATGCCCGCAAACGTTTAGACAACTTATCGGCGGAACCAGGTTCTATGATCTTGGGTGATATTTTGAACGCTGGCTCTTCGCGCATTCTTGAATCGCTCCAGCTAGCGCAAGAGCATGCTGAGCGCGGTTTGTTTGACTCCGCTATCGAAGAGGTCTACCGTGCAATTGAGGTAAGTGCTGGATATTTGCCAGCCCATATTCAAATGGCCGATCTGCTGATTCAGAAAAATAAGCTACCGCAAGCGGCTCAAAAATTACAAGTGATCGGCAACACATTTTTAGTCAGGGGGGACAAAGCTGGCGCGGTGGGTGCTTTCAAAAAGGCTGTGAATACCATGCCCCTCAATATAGAAATGCGCCAAGATCTGATTGATCTTATCCGTGAGTCTGGACAAGATGAAGCGTTGCCTGAACAGTATTTAGGGATGGGTGAAGCCTGCTACCATATGGCAAAAAACAATGAGGCACGTCAGTACTTCATTGAAGGATTAAAACTGGTCCAGCAGTTTGATTTAGATGAGCATGCAGATGTAAGGCGCAGACTTCTGCGCAGATTGGGCGATACGGAAATGCAGCGGCTCGATTGGAAGCGGGCCCTTCCGATCTGGCTTGAGCTTGCTAAATTAGACCCAGACGACACGTATGCGTCCAAAAACATCGTAAATTTGCTGTTTAATTTAAACCAGTCGCAAAAAGCGTTAAAACAGCTTGATCAACTCCTTGTAAAATTGATTCAGGCGAAGAAGGGGAAAGAGGTGGTTATGTTGCTTGAGCAGTTAGCTGCAGACCGCCCGGAAGAGATCGGTTTGGTAGATCGATTATCACGCTTGTACATTAGCCAAAAACAAAATGATAAAGCGATTGCACTTCTTGACGGCTTGGGAGAATCATTGCTAGAGCAAGGTAAAAACAAACAGGCTGCTCAAGTCATCAAAAAGATTTTATCGCTTAACCCACCTAACAAATCAGATTACCATCAGCTCCTTCAACAGTTAAATGCCCTCTGAGCAGACTGTGTTACAACAAATTCTGAACCGATTTGCCGGGGGGCACTATCAAACGAGTGCTTTGCCATCTCCTTTTTGTTAAGGAAATTTTAAAAAAGCGAAGCCTAAGAGTTTGCCCCAAGTTAAAACACAACCAGCGTTACCTCCCAAGTACTAACGCCCCAATCAACCTGACCAGCAATGGATTTTTCACTGGATTTCCTCACTGCACAACTTAATCAGCTTACAGAGTGGTCTGCGCTGCTGGATGTGTTTCTGGTCACTATTATCATATTTTTGGGATTGAAGCTCATACAGGGGACGCGGGCTATACAGATGCTTCGGGGCTTCATTATCATTGCGGTGATCATTTATTTGGCACTGGCATCGATCTCTGTTGAATTACCAGCCCTTACATGGCTCGTTCAGACGATCTCTCCGGTACTTTTCTTTGCTATTCCCGTTATTTTTCAGCCGGAACTGCGCCGGGCTTTGGAGCAGTTGGGGAATGCAGGCGGCCGATATCGGTACTTTTTTCAGCGGAAGCAGCCTAATCTAGCACTGGAATCTGTCATTACCGCTTCAAAACGGCTGTCTGACCGGCGGCATGGAGCGTTAATCGTATTTGAACAAGAAACTGGTTTGCAAGAGTATGTCGATACGGGCGTTACGATCAATGGTGAAACATCGTCAGATCTTTTGCTAACCATCTTTAATAAAAATACGGAATTGCATGATGGTGCCGTCATTGTTCGCAATGGAAAGTTGGCGGCCGCGGCCTGTGTGTTACCGTTGTCGGCCGCCAATGTATCTGATCGGCAGATCGGGCTGCGCCACCGTGCAGCATTAGGGATGAGTGAAGTGAGTGATGCTGTATCGCTCGTCATCTCAGAGGAAACCGGCCGATTTGCGATTACGCACAATGGGAAGCTAATCAAGGAGAATCGCAATGACCCGCAAGGGCGGGAAATGCCGGAACAGCTCAAACAATTACTGGAGGCGTTGCTGAAAAACTGATGGGTTACTTAGATTTTTTACGACGTTTCACCACGGCTTTTTTCTCCAATTTGGCCACGCTTGTATTTTCACTTGTTTTGGCGATTATCGTTTGGAGTGCGGCCAATCAATCAAATGATCCCATCATTACTCGAACGCTTGATTTGCCTATTACTGCGATAGGCTCTCTTTCACCTGATGGCGATGCTAACTTCGAAGAGGATACAGTTCGCATCACGATTCAGGGACCAACTTCTGAAACCAATCCGCTTAGTGCTCGTAATTTCACGGCTGTTATCAATCGATCAACTCTGCCGTTTGGCATATCTGATGTTGAAGTAGATGTTCAACCGATTGATAAAGAGTTAAATGTGGAGATTTTAGCGCGTGAGCCTCAAACGATAACAGTTGAAGCGATTCAGATTGTATCTGTCGAAGTGCCGGTTAACGTGTCTGTGATCGGGGATGTTGCCAGAGGATACGAACGGGGCGAGCCCGTGGTTGATCCTGAATCGATTGTAGTCACAGGGCCAGAAAATGAGGTGAACCGGTTGAAGGACGCGCGGATTAATCTGTTTCTTGAGTCCCCACGAGAAGATTATGTGGTAGTTAGGCGGCCGAGTTGGATCAATCGTGATGATCAATCTGTTGCACTGGGGAATTTGGAGACAGAAGTCAGTGAGGTAACCATTTCCATTGAGGTTAACCAAACAGAAGGGGTTAAAGTGGTTCCTGTCGTTGCATCATGGACCGGCACACCACCAAATGGATATCGGCTATTGGCGATCAACGTTGAACCTCAAACAGCGCTTGTGACTGGCTCACCAACACTGCTGGAACAAACCCAATCGATTGAAACTGAAATGATTGATATATCAGGAGCGATTGAATCATTTGAGCAGCGAGTTGCGCTCAGCCTGCCAGCTGGTATCGTGCTGGATGAGGTGCAGCCGGTGGTTATTAGTGTAGAGATCGAGCCAATTGTGACGTCTGATGTGGTGCGCAAAGATGTTGAGATTCGGGCTCTCGGTGAAGGCTTAACAGTGACTGTGCAAACG
>JBCCSO010000197.1:0-7843 GCA_039199965.1 Chloroflexota bacterium
AAAAGTATGAAATCCGCAAAACGCCAATTTTGCTCAATTTACCCCCGGCTTGGATTCATCACTTGCGCTTTGGTGAAGCTGAACCGGCCGATGCAGAACGACTTGAGCTACGGCCGCGTGACTCATTTAAAATTGCTGAACAGCGCTTTGACTGGGATGCTCTATTGTTCATAGGCCCTTTGCTGGTATGGGCATTTGCGCGCAAAAAGCTTTGGCCCGCCCTGCTGGCCATCCCAGTAGCCCTCTTTTTCCGAGACCCCGATCGGGATACAAAACCTAACAGCGAAGTGATTTTAGCCGGGGCTGATGGTGAAGTGCTTGACATTGCTGATGTAGAGGAATTAGAGCTTGGCGAAGGGAAATGGACCCGAATAGCGGTCTTTTTATCGATTACGGACGTACATGTCAATCGGGCACCGGCCGCTGGCAAAGTCAGCAAGGTCTGGCACAAACAAGGGCTGTTTGAAGTAGCCAGCACGCCAGAAGCGGTCCACAACGAGTCGGTCTATACGCAAATTGAAACAGCCAACGGACCGGTTGTTGTTGCCCAAAGGGTCGGTGCGGTTGCTCGCCGCATCGTCAATCGAAACAAGCCCAACTCCCTTTTGGCGCAGGGTGAAAAGTTTGGCCTTATGCGCTTTGGCAGCAGGTTAGATGTTTATATCCCGGCCGGGAAAGCTGAGGTTTTGGTGCAGGTTGGCGATGTCGTCATAGGTGGTGAATCAGTGCTGGCAGCTTACAAATAAAGGTGGTTCTTTAAGCTTTGCTTTGGTTAGAATGCCTTTGGGTTAGTTGGTTGGTTAGGAGCACCCGCTAACTAGCAAACAGGGTGTAATCACAGAATTTATCAAAGAGCCATAAAGATTAGCTATCCTTTCCGCTCATAGGTCCATTTACCATTTGAGGCTTTCTCAATTTGCTGCGCCAAGCCGGCCGAAATTTTTATTTCCTTACCGGGTACTTGCTCGGCTAAGAGATGGACCCCAAAAAATAATTTGTGCTTTTCAACGGCCGTAATCTCTTCAAAAGGTATCTTGAATGGTTTGTGTCCGATTGCATAAATGGCCGCAGCTGACACCCCTAATTCATTTTCAGAAAGGGTAAAATTTAAGGCCCCATTGTAATGCATACCAACACTGCCGCTATTTCTGTTGAATGTGGCAATCACTTGTTCAGGTGGAATTTCCCCATGATACTTTTCTGCAAATTTACCCCAAACGCCAACTCTGGGGGTCTGTGCCTTGATAATAAGGTAAATGATTAAACCAAAAGCAGACAGCGCCGCAATCGGGATGATGCAAGCGAAAGCGAAGATAGATACAATTTCCATCTAGTTATTTTCTCCAATTTGGCACATCAATTGACAAATTTTGGGACAAGTATGAGAAAATTTCAACTATCTACAAAGGCTCAAACCAGAGCATAAAAAAATGACTGATCAAACACTTGTTCCCCCTTTCAAATCTGCAAACTTGGACTCAGCAAACGGTTTTCCCATCTCTATGTTTATCTCCCTATGTAAGGCAAAAAAACATATGAATTAAAATTAGTAACAATCAGATTGTGAACTTTATTTTCGTTCACAACATAGCTAATTTCCTCTGTGTCAAAGAAAGGATCGCTTACCAAAAGCGTTTGCGGAACTCCGGGTAGCCGTCCTGTCCACAATACTGTTTTTGATTCCCCCGGTGCGATACTTTCCACGTCAAGCTGAACGATATTATCATCAATGGTGCCCCCGAAGGTCCACTGCACCCCCACGGGAATCGCTTGGCGGACACTGGCTGATCTGATCTCGGCCGCGCCTATATTTTTAAACTCATAGCGCCAGACTACCTCTTTACCAGTCTCACCAATGGTTGGCGAACTGACTTGAACCTCTAAACCTTGATTCCCAATCATTTGGTACAAATCACCGTTAATCAAGTCTAAAACGTATAGTTCGCCATCACTGTCTTGACCAAATGATGAGATACGCATGTCAGAAAGGATCACCTCTTTGCTATCAACATTCGAATCTTTCGTATCTTTGTCCAGAGCCCATATTCGGCCGGAAATGTAGTCTCCATAAAAGTATTGATTATCCCATTCTGGAAAGGTTACCCCTGAATAGACATATCCTCCTGTAATCGATGACCCAATGAAATTTTTGTCCTCATCTAGGCGAGCGTACCCTTCAAATGGCACTCGATAGACAGAATCTTGATCTAGGTCACAAGGAAATTTAAAAATATCCCACGCTTCAAACCAGGGCCAGCCAAAATTGATCAAGGTGGTTGTGTCAGAAGGAATAATGTTGATCTCTTCAAAGCGGTTTTCCCCAACGTCGGCCACAAATATTTTACCGGTTTCTGGATCGAGGGATGAACGCCATGGGTTGCGCAATCCGGCCGAAAGAATCTCTGGGCACCAGCCGTTTTCGCCATTCGGTCGAGGGTTATCGGTTGGAATTTTATAGTCTTGAATACGGCCGCAGTTACCAACTGGGTCCAGCCCCTGACTATGAACATTGATCCGCAACATTTTCCCGAGCAGATAAGATCGATCCATTGCACGATCAAACGGATCACCCGGCCCGCCACCATCACCTAGTCCAATGATGAGATTTCCTGACAGGTCAAAGAATATTTCACCCCCATTGTGATTATTAAATTCTTGACCAACTTCAAGAATTATTTTTTCCGTAGAAATATCAGCAACATTTGAATCATTTTCCGTTGTAAAGCGGGAGATCACTGTGTCACCATATGTGGCACCTTCAGAATCACCGCCTTCAGAGTAATGCACATAAAAGTGGCCATTATCTTGATAATTAGGGTCAAACACTAGACTCATTAAACCCCGCTCTTGCTCAGTGGATACCTTTTCGGTCAGATCAAGGAACGGCCGACTTGCAACCTCGCCATCAAAGTAAACCTGGATTTTTCCATTTTTTTCCAAGACGAATAGCCGGGAATCACCTTCTATACCTGTTGAGACAACTCCAACTGGCAACTCAAATCCACCTGCAAGCTTGTAGAGTGAAATTGACTCAAAAGCATTTGGTTGTTGTTTTTCGGCGTTAAGTAAACTTGGCGAGTAAATAATAATCAAGAGGAAGGCTACAGTGATGACAATTGATATTTTTGTTTTTAGCATACTGAGGTTGTGTGATGGTGAGTGGACTAATTAGCTTGATGGTTTGCTAATCTGTCTCAATGGTATGCTCATTTACCATCTTTTCCAAGACTCATACATCCGGTTCATTCAAATTAAGCCTCGGTTAATTTGAATGTGCTCAACAGTTCTTGGGTTGTCTTACTCTCTTCATGAAGAGACATCTCGTTAAAAGCGTCCCGGCTCTCCTCCAAATATCTAACAGCATCGTGTATTTGCTCTCGTTCAAAATACAAATTGGCTATCGCCCGACGCAGATAGGCACCGATAAAAATATCATTATTGGCATCTGCATAATCAATTCCCTGAGATAGTTTTTTAAGCGCATCTTCAAACACATTATTTTTGTGGTCAACCAGACCTAAAGTATATAGGGCATATGGTTGAATGAAGTTGTCCTCCGTCATCATCGCTTTGTGTGCAAATTTTTGGGCCAAGTCCAACTGATTTAATTCATAGTAAGCTTCCGCAATGTTGTAAGAAAGACTTGAGATCCAACCGGTATTTTTAACTTTTTCAAAAAATTGTAATGCTTTTTTTCCAATTTGAATTACCTTTTCAAATTCACCTGACTGGAGATACATACCCGCCAAGTTAGCACGAGTGCCCTCTAGCCCCGGTCGATCGCCTTTATGTTTGTACCAGTCCATGGCGTGGTTGGAGTAGTATTCTGCATGAACCATATCACCACGGCGGCCGAAGTTGATTGCAAGCTCATGTTTGATTTTTGCAATTGCATCTTTGTCATTCATCAATTCAGCAACTTCAAGCGCATTCGACAGGTGGACAGCTGCATCATCTAATTTGCCACAATGATCAAAATAGATAGCCGTCATTAATTCATATTGGTACTTGATATGGTCAATATCAGACTTAGCTTCAGCTAAATCTCCTTCTCTTAACATCATAGTCAATCGCCAACGACGGATTTCTCCCTCTTTTCTGCTTAGTTTAGCTAAAGTGTCGATCGCATCTCGGCTATATTTTTCTGCAAGAAAAACCTCCCCCGTCATAGACGATGCTTTAGCCAGATTTTGCTGAAATGTCGCTTTTTCATAGCTATCAGCCCACTTACTCACCTTGTTTTCAGTAAGGTATTCAGCTCTACCTAGCAGTAAATCGATTTCACTTCTTATAACCAATAGCTTTTCTTTGTGAGATTGTGACAATTTCTTAGTTGATATTGCTCTAAAAAATTCAGCAGCCACATTGATTCGCCCATTTTCAATTTCTTCATCTAAAAATGGGTACCAGACGTCAATCACCTTCTCAAACTCTTGCACCTTGAAATAGTGCCAAGCAGATTCGGTAAATTCACCTCTTTCTTCCAGCAATTCTGCAACCTTTAGGTGATTAGCTTCAAGCTGTTCCGGCAGCATTAAATTTGAAACCCATCTAGGAAAATGACCATCTAACACCAAATTTCCTCTTCTTTGGCTATTTACTAACCCTAGCCGAATTAAATGAGCGACTTCCTGAGCATGCTGCTCAAACAAATCAGCCGGGATTGGTCCGCGAAAGACGGCCATTATCCCCACCATTTCTTTCTGAACTGTTGTGAGGCGCTTCCAAACTCTTTCAAGAATTGGCCTAGTGGAGGCAGATCCTATCAATAGCTTTGTCAAATCATCAGGACTCACGCCGCTGTTATAGAGTGCTGCAATTAACTTGATAATTCGCGGATTTCCCTTTGACCATTCTCCAACTTTTTGAATCAACAATTTGTCCGCACCACTAAATTCTTTATTCAGCAATTTAGTAGTATCAGAGGGGCTTAATTCTGTCAGCCGGAGGATTTGAGACGTTTCAAGGACAGCTTGTTGTCCAATAAAAATCACGGGGGCAATCGACCCCAATACATCTAGTATTTCAAGCACACGATCTTGCTCTTCAGTTCGCCCCTCTATGTTTCCAAGCAAATCGACTTCATCAAAGCAAAACAAAGGGGTTTGTTCACTAAGCTGTGTAAGATCATCCTTTAAGCAGCCAATAGCCAAATTTAAATCAGCAACTCTACCTTTATCGGAAACCAACTGATGCCACAAACTTGGAGCACCTTCTAAATGAAGAAAAT
Organism: Chloroflexota bacterium; assembly: GCA_039199965.1. Taxonomy (GTDB): domain Bacteria; phylum Chloroflexota; class Anaerolineae; order Promineifilales; family Promineifilaceae; genus WTJY01. The sequence goes on from JBCCSO010000197.1 coordinate 5,231, forward strand.
GAGCTAAACTGAAGAGCAAGCTTTGAGAATTATCATTTACTTTCGGCCGAATGGAGTACCAGAATTTGGCTGAGGGCCAACTCGACCAGACGGCCGATGCGATTGAGGTTTTACCTACACCACTGTGACCAAACAGGTTAATTGATTGGCCACTTGAAACAGCTCCTCTTAAGTAACTCAGGCTCTCCCCCCTGCCTACCATTTCGCTTTGAGCAACATAGGGCTCTTCTAGCCTGAAACTGGGTTGCACCATTGAACGCAGTTTTGATGCGATTAAAGGAACAAAATGATTCAAATAACCAAAAAATCTTGTGCGGCTTGATGCTGTGTAAGCAACAATGGGTTCAACCTTTGCCTGAGGATAAAGATTTGAGGGGAAGTATTCTCTAAAAAAGTAAAGTTCTAAAAGCAAAAAACCAAACTTGCCAGATTTCGAACCATCTCTATCTCTTGCCTCGAAAGCAAGGTTCACAAGCTCTTCCCTTGTTTCAGGAAGATCCTGCTCCCACAACTCCTTAGCAACACTGTAAATAAGTTTAGCCAATTGCCCCCCTACTTCAGAAGGGGTGAGCTTTTTTGAGCGCAAAGGAAGAAAGTGGCCAAGAAAATATGGTGTAGCTAGTGAAGAATTCTTGCCAATCCACTCATGATCTGAATAGTTAGCCAAGACTGATCGAACTTGCTTCTCATATAAGGTGTTGGGTTTCATTTAGTTTTGTCTCACACAGGTTTTATATCACAGGCACTGGCGAACCATTACGACATTAAACCTAATAAGTTCTGATCTTAACTAGAAAATGATTCGGTGTTTTCTATTTTAACGATTTTTTTGAGTGAAACTTCAAAGAAGAATTTCCGTAGTTACTATGTGGAAAGAAAAAAACGGGACTTTTTACATCGAAAGCGGAACTACCTATGCCAACACCATGCTATATTGGAAAAAATCGGCCTGAAATAGTTCCTTGGACCTAATGCAAGATATTTCTGTGCCAAATCTAGCAAATTATGAATGCAGAAATACTATGGAGAGTATGTTGCGAATGATTAAAAAAATCACCTTACCTGTTTTTGTACTATTAATCACTCTGTTTGGGCTTTCAATTTCAAATGCTTCCGAAGCTGCAGCCGCTGACACAGCTAAATGGTACACCCATGTTTACATAGACAATGGTCAACTAAAAGTTGACTGGGTCGTTGAAATTGGTCACGTCACCAGCAATCCTCAAACATGGCACGTTGTTAAGCAATCCGTTACACCGCTCAAATGCAAAACGACTGGAAATCTTCAAGTCAACCAAGATCACATTTTCTTTGATGGACAAAGCGGTTTCAAGTGTGAAGTTCCGTCCTTTGCAGAAGAAGTGAAAAAATTAAGTGCAGGTGCGATTAATTTGGAACCAACTATCACGACACAGAGCGTTTTGACTGAACTTGACGCTGAGTTGGGTTTTTCCAGAGGTGTCAATTCCAACCCGATATTCCTCATCGAAAGAAATCTTTCAATGAACATACCGCATACGAAAGGCAAAACGAATATGTTTTTACATTATCCTTCTGGCCAAACAACAAGTGGTGCGTTCTTTTCCTCTGGCAGGTCTCAATATAATATCGAACAGCAGTGCAATACGAGCACTTGTGTGTTTGAACACGCCCTTGGATCATCAATTATCCAAAATGATTCAGCTCCATTTGATATTCTTCTGCCAACAGGAGAAACTGCACTGTATGTAGGTTATGCGCCAAACAGCAGAATGTTTCTATCTGGTCAGATCTATGACCTTTTCGTTGATCCTTTCGCACGTGGCCCGGGTAGCGGTTAGTCATCGGACTATCTAACAAGTAAAAACTTCAACGGCCGCAGCGTAAGTAGCACTGCGGCCGTTTTTGTTACAATGCTACTTAAAGGGAGACAACTTTGCCCGGGTTGAAGATATTTTGAGGATCGAACATCGCTTTAATATGCTTCATGGTTTCTATCGCTTCCTCCCCATGCTCATATACCATATACTTTTGCTTACCAATGCCAACACCGTGCTCACCGGTACAGGTTCCTTCAAGCTCTATCGCTTTTTGCACAACTAAATCATTAAACTTTTCCAAAATAGCATACTGTTTTGGATCATCTTTTGGAGCAAAGGTTGTGGTGTGCAAGTTGCCATCACCCGCGTGCCCAAATAAGGTCCCTTGAATATTTAGATCTGCAAACAAACTGTTGGTATACGCTGCCAAAACCGGGTAAGCAGAAATTGGAACAGAGACATCTGTAATCATATAGGTGCTATCTGGATAGATGCTAAATAAAATTTCGCCCAATGAATGCCGACCTTCCCAAAGGCGATCGCGCTCGTCCCGGCCGACACCTGCTTCAAACCGAACACCTCCACACTCTGAGCAAATTTCTTCAACGAGGGTCAGTTCAGCTTTCAAAGATTCCTCTGTGGCGCCATGAAACTCCATGAGCAGCGTTGGTTTTTCCGGCAAATCTGTCACCCGAGTGTTCATAAATCGCACCGCTTCACTATCAAGCAGTTCAAGCGCGGCCGGTCCTACACCAGAGCCAATTACACCATATACCGCGTTCGCGGCTTCATTGCTTGATTCAAAAGTAGCCAA
>JBCCSO010000198.1:0-7841 GCA_039199965.1 Chloroflexota bacterium
GCTTAATCAGAATGGGAGAGGGCAAATCGAAAAAGTACTCAAACATGCAGGCCCAATCTCATATGAAGGCTAGGAACCCTAGCCTCCAATGCGATACATTTCGGCCCCTTTGGCCGGTAAACGGGTAAACGAAGTCCTCAGTTCAGAGTAGCGGTCGTTGCGCCTGCGCCACAGATTTCCCAGCTCCTCAATCATTTCATCGTCGGTGGCTCCGGCACGCATCAGGTCGCGAACATCGAACTGTTTGTTGCCAAACAAGCAGGTAAACAGCTCCCCGGCCGCAGATAGCCTAACCCTTGTACAGTCCCCGCAAAATGGCTGTGTGACTGATGCAATAATCCCGATCTCCCCAGATCCATCTAGGTAGCCATATCGATTTGCTACCTCTCCCCGATAGTTCTCTTCAAGGGGGGCTAGCGGAAACTCTGCATCGATTTTTTCCAGAATTTCTGATGCTGTGAGTACATCATCCATCTTCCAGCCATTTAAATTGCCAACATCCATATATTCAATATAGCGCACAATAATGCCGGTTCCCTTGAAATAGCGTGCTAAATCAACAATTGTGTGATCGTTGACTCCCTTTTTGACGACGCAGTTGATTTTTAAATTATCAAATCCGGCCGCCTGTGCCTCTTTAATTGCATTTAAAACCCGATCAACGCTGGATCGTGCTCCATTCATGATCCGCGCAACCTCTTCATCAAGTGAGTCTAGGCTGACCGTCAAACGATGCAGTCCGGCCGCTTTCAGTTTGTGCGCGACGGGTGCCAAGAAATAACCGTTGGTGGTCATGGCCACATCTTCAATGCCCGGCGTCTTCAGCCACTCTTCGATGATACTAACCAGATTTTTGCGGATCAAAGGCTCTCCGCCGGTGATGCGCAGCTTGGTAACCCCCATCCGGCCGAAAATGTGAGCCAGCCGGATCAACTCATCGTCAGATAAAATTTCACTTCTGCTTAGAAAATTGTAGCTCTCCCCGAAAATATCGGCCGGCATGCAGTATGGACATCTAAAGTTGCATTTGTCCATCACAGAGATGCGTAGATCACGAATCGGTCGGCCGAATTTGTCTAAAATATTCATCTTTAACTAAATGGCTGACGGGTCTGGACCAATTTATTGGGCCGTATATCCACCATCAACCGGTAAAGTAATACCATTCACAAAGCTCGCTCCCTCTGATGCCAACCACAAAACGGCCGATGTTACCTCTTGCACTTCCCCAACCCGTTTGGCTGGTGTTGCCATTGCCATTGCGTGGCTGAACTCCGGTGGTAGATTGGACGATGTCCGCTCAACCATGGGCGTTTTGATAATGTATGGATTGATGCAATTGACTCGGATTCCCTTACTACCATATTCAACTGCGGCCGAACGGGTTAGCCCAACGACTGCGTGTTTGCTGGCAGAGTAAACGGGCAGTGAATGTGACCCAGTTAGTCCTGCAACCGAAGCAGTATTGATGATACAGCCATACCCCTGCTTGACCATATGTTTGAGTTCATACTTCATGCAGGCCCACACCCCTTTGACATTCACCCGCATGATGAAATCAAAATCATCTTCGGTCCCGTCTATGGTTCGGGCTGGTATACCCTCAACACCTGCGTTGTTAAATGCGATGTCTAGCTGACCGTGCTCCGCTACAATTTGTTCGATGAGGCTTTCAACGGCCGAAACATCTGCCATATCAGCCTGAACAAATTGGGTTTTGCCATTTTGTTCTTCAATGATTTTGGCTGTTTCCAGCCCCCCAGCTTCATTAATGTCTGTACCAACTACCGTTCCGCCGGCAGCTGCAAAAGCAATTGCAGCATCACGGCCGATGCCTGAGGCACTGCCGGTTACTAAAATCACTTTGTTTTCAAATTCACTCATAGTTCCTCTAAGGTTGCATGTGCTTGATATAGTAACGCTTTGGAAATGGTGTGACCAGCATGTTCAAGCCGTTATATTGAATTTAAAACGATCTTGGAACGAAACGTTTTGCGCACCGAGTGCTTCGTATAGAACAATTCGTGCATTGCGCAATTACTCATCTACCCACCAACCAAGCGACTCCATATCAGCCGCCTCTAAAATTTCCTTAGGCAAATCTGCTAGCGTCATTTCTGCTTCAACGGCAACTGTTCCATCAGGCAAAATAATCTCACCCCGCGCTTTACCCAAACGGCCGCGCAGCCTGATTACCTTCCCTTTGACCGTGATGGGGGTGTTGACCGGCACAGAATGACGAAATTTTACCTCAAGCTTGACTGACATCATGAAATGGTGATGCTCGCCACCGATCATAGAAACCCGCGCAACCGTTTCGTCGAGCATGCTGCTTAAAATGCCCCCGTGTACAATGCCCGGATACCCTGCATATTGCTCAGGCACGGTGTAGTGGCTCACGACCTCGTCTACCCCATTGTCAAAGAATTCCATGTGTAGACCCACCGGATTATCACGGCCGCAAACGAAGCAGGTATGAGAATTCGGTTGTTTAATAGTGTGATCAGCCATTTTGCTGTCCCCTTGTATTTAATTCCATAATTTTTTCCGCTCTGCGGATGTGGGCTTCATCGATCATCCGGCCGCCGTATGAAAATACCCCTATCCCCTGATCTTTAAGACGCTCCCCCTCTGCAATGATATCAGTTGCCCACTCAACCTCTTCAACTGTGGGGGCAAATGCTTCGTGGATAGGCGGTAACTGCGCCGGATGGATGGCCAGTTTGCCCGTAAACCCGATATCGGCCGCCACCTGAGCTTCTTCTTTTAGCCCTTTTACATCCCGCCAAGCGGTGTAAACCGTGTCGATGGCCTGTAGGTTATAGGCTGCGGCCGCCATTACTAAAGCACCGCGAGCATAGTTTAACTCTTTCCGACTGAGAGACGGTCTGGCCCCGATCGCTGCGATAAGGTCTTCACCACCCAACATGAGCCCGGTTAAGCGGGGTGATGAAGCGATCTCAGGCAAATTTAAAAAGCTGAGCGGAGTTTCGATTAGGGCAAAAATAGAGATGCTTTCGGGTAGAAGGGCTTCAATCTCCTGCAGCGTGTCTGCTGATTCAATCTTTGGGATAACGATGCCGTCTGGCTTGCCCGGCAAAATCGCTTTAATATCAGCTTTTGCGGCTTCAAAAGAATCTGCATTGATGCGCACCAAACGAACAGTGCTTCGAAAATCGGCCGATTTAAGCGCGTTGACGGTGAGCGTGCGAGCCTCATCCAGCATGCTGGGTGCGACCGCATCTTCAAGATCTATCACAACGGCGTCTGCGGCCGATTGAGACGCTTTATTTAGTTTTCGTTCACTGTCACCGGGTGTAAAGAGGATTGAGCGGAGAGGAAGCATGCAGAGAAATTTTCGATTTTTGATTGATGATTTACGATTGAGCTGACACAACTAAGGGCGCTGGCCGCGGCAAAGAATCGTCAATCCAAAATCTGAAATCGTAAATCAAAAAGAGATGAGTAAATTCTCGACCAACAGACGCACATTGGCATTTTGGTCTAACCAAGTGATGGCGCTGTCAGTCTTATTCAGATTGGTGATAATTTTTTCGGCCGGGTATCGATTCACCGTTTTGTTTAAATTTTCCAGATCATGCACATTGATGATTTGGCTTTCATCTTTTTGCCCATTTGAAATAATCAGCGCATCGCGCCACCAGCCCAGCCACGTGCGGAACAAATCTGGCAGATTTTCTGGCTTAGATGCCAGCTTGTCCGCTAACTTGAATCGATCTACTTTGCTCATTAATAGAATGTCACTCAACTGTTGGGTTTTACTGGTGTAGGTTGGGATTGATTCAGGATCATTGGCAGCCTCAATCGCCCATCCGATCCGGCCGTTTGCCATATGTGCCAGCGTTTTTGCTCGATCAGACGGTACGCCTAAATCCCTTTCAAGATGGTCTTGAATGACAGCTAGCGGCACAGGGCGCAGGTTGATGGTTCGGCATCGAGAGTTTATGGTGGGTAAAAGCGCATCAGCTTCAGACGCAGTCAGAATGAGTACCACATTTCTGGGTGGTTCTTCGAGCGTTTTTAGAAATGCATTGGCTGCGGCTGGATTTGCAGCATCAAAACGACTAACGATAGCGATTTTAAATGGTCCTTCCATTGCCGTCCGGTTTAGGTCCTGCTGTAGCTCCCGAATTTGATCGATCTTGATTGTTTCTGTTCCGCGAGAGCCGACGGTGGGCTCGACTAATCGTAGATCAGGGTGCCTGCCAGAGGCAATCAGCTTGCATTTGCGACACACACCACACGGCCGATTTTCCGGATATTCACTTTCGCAGTTGAGGGCTTGAGCAAATTTTGTGGCGAGATGGGTCCGGCCGACTTGAGATGGGCCGGTGAACAACCATGCGTGTCCAACCCGATTATGAATGATTGCAGAGCGCAATCGTTCAACCGCCCAGTCGTGACCTTTGACATTCCACATATGATTCAATTTTATCTCACTCCACACGGTCAAGCGATTCTTGTTAGGCGATTATTTTCCTTAGCTAGCCTTACGCCCGATTACTCGTTGAAAAGTTCACCTACACTGCGCCCTTCATGTGAGCGGACAATCACCTCACCCAGCAGCTCTGCTACGCTTAAAATTTTGAGGTTGTCTAAGCCGTGATCTTCTCGAATGGGGATTGTATCTGTTGTGATAATCTCACGAATGGGTGTGGCCCGTAAGCGCTCCATGGCGGGGTCAGACAAAACGGGATGAGTAAAAACGATGTCAACGTCGTTGGCACCGTGCTCCTTGACCACATTTACCGCTTGGGTGATTGATCCGGCGGTGTCTACTAAGTCATCCACAATAATGCAGTCTTTGCCGTCCACATCACCAATCAGAGTAAGCGCTTCACGGCGTAGGTCGTTCCCCAGCCGCCGCTTCTCTACAAAGGCGAGTGGTAAATTGAGTAAATCTGCATATTTTCGGCCGGTCTTGGCGAATCCAAGATCAGGGGTAACCAAAACCGCATTGGATATATCTTTTGTTTTCAAGTATTCGCAGAAAATATAGCGGGCTGTTAGCGTATCACCGGGAATTTTGTAGAAGCCTTGAATTTGTCCGGCGTGCAGGTCAATGGTCATCCATCTGTCCGCACCAGCCGCTTCAATTAAGTCCGCCATCAAACGCGCTGTAATGGGCACCCTTGGCTGTGTTTTTTGGTCACTTTGAGAGTAGGCCATGTACGGAATCACGACGGTGATGCGGCCTGCTGAATCTCGTTTGAGGCAATCAATGGCGATCAGCATCTCCATAATATTCCGGTGCACTGGTTTGTTGTGGCTTGAAATGACGAAGACATCTTTTCCCCTAGCGCTACCATGAAGCTGTACCCAAATATTTTCGTTTGGAAAGTCTATAATGTTCCAACTGGTTAGAGGAACCTGCATGTATTCAGCAATTCCGGCCGCTAAACCCGGACATCCCGAACCGGCATAGATCTGTAAATCTCCAAATTTGTTTAAACTCATATCTCCGAACCTTAGAAAATTTGGGCACACAAAATGCCTCAAAATGTTGAAACCTAATTAGGGCTGAGAAAGCATTTTTTAATGATGCTCTTTAGCTTTCCGCTGAACCGGATGTTAATGGGTGTGTACTTCTCTAAAGCCTTGACTGAAAATTTCATCTTGCCCATCTGCGTGCTAATCCGTAGATAGAAAGGGAAATATGACAGAAACGACATTTTCAGTTGAATCTCTACTGGCGTGACTTTTAGATTGACCAGAAACAGCTTGATCAATCTTTATCGTGCAGCCATATGTAAAAGCAGTGTGGAAATTATTAAAGGGATAGTTAGGAAAAATTCCAAATAAAGCGCATAGTGCATCCAATCCCTCGCGCTTGGCTAAGTCTACCTCACAATTTGTCAAAGGTGGGACAAAGTTGTGCAAAATAACCAAAAAGTCAGAATAATTTTCTAGATTATTCTACATCTCCCTCAAACAGCCGGATTGGATAGGGGCGTCTTTCTGCATCGTGCCATTCAAGCAGCTCAGGTAAGGAACTATCGAAGCCAACGCGATCAGGCACAATGCGTAAAAAGGGTAATTGAACCGCACTACGGATGACTCGCTTCGATTCATCATAACTGGGTAACCATGAGCCGGTGTTGACATACCATTGACGATATGACCGGCCGTTTTGATGCTGTGAAAGCTCTTCGTATTTTGGATTGTGATCGTGACCAAAAATAAGGAACTGCACCGCATTTGATTCCCCTTGGGCTTTTCGGTTTAAAACGTAGTTAATGGCATCAGCAACTTCTGGCAAGGTAACCCAGCTAGCGGTGTCATTCAGATAGCGGGTGAGGCGTAGCCGCATTACATAGATGGTGCCAATGAATAAGAGCGATATCAGTAGCGATCCAACTTGCCCCACAAAAAAGTTGCGCAGTGCAATCAAGACCAGTATCCAGAAAATGCCGCCTAGCGTAGCCCCCGTGACGACGCCGCGCAGATAGCGGCCGTTTCGTTTTCGGGACAGTTTGCTAGCCCGCTCGCGAATTTGTTCGATCAGTCGTACCTTATCGTTTGGTAGGGGAAGGCGTGTGACGATATCTTCTTCCGCACTCATGTCCGGCCGCATCTTATTGCTTTTTTTCAGCAGATTGAGCACCGCATTGAGGGAAACTAGCGGCTGCTTCATCAGCATATAAAAGGTATCGGCCGGTTTTTTGCTCAGGGCGTAGTGCACATAGGCTGACAGCGGCCGGATATTGTCGGCAAATGGGTGAATTTGCTCAACCTTGTTGAAAAAATAGCGCACAAAGAATGAGCCAGAAGGGAGTTCAATTAGCTTTGAGTCTTTCTCGAGAAACGGCCGATCAATCGAGGAAAAAGCGTTGACCGGGTCATACTGATTTCCGTGTTCAACATAGAAAAGATCTTCTTCATAGTCAAACCACTCGGGAAAATGGATGCGGCTCGTAAAATCTTCCGGCATTGACGCAGGCAAACTGTCTTTAAACGGCAAAGATGACTCTGGAATCCGGCCGTCAACCATGTCACGATACCAAGCAAAGTAGCTGGCCGCTATCGTATTACACACCGATTTTTGAACATCTTTCCAAACCAGCTCTACATCGTGGTTCCCCCGCATGATGACAAGCTCATTTTCAGGATGGGCTAAAAACCAGCCGAGTGCCTGAAAAAATGCGGGATGCCCACCCGCAATGCGCATGAGCTTCCAAACTGTTTCGGGTTCACTGGTGCCCAATCCATACGTTTTGAGGTGATCTGTGACTTTTATTTTGCCGTTGACTACGTCTGAGCTGGTTTCATCAGGGACAGACACAACCTGTAGAAATTCAAAGAAGTCTCCGTTGATATAGAGTTTCCAAGGCTTACGGAAGGCTGCAGAAATTGCGGCATCCTCTGATAATTCAACATGGTAGACAAGCATATTTGCAAATGCGTCATCGAAGAAAAAGTCTTCTAGGGGGGCGATTTTACCCGTCTGCGGGTCAGTGCCTTCGGCCAAGTGCAGGTCGCTCACAAACAGAAAATTATGTTTGGGCGACAGCCGATTAGATTGCAGCGGGGTATTGCGACGCATTGAAAAAAAGAAGGTGATGAGAAATTTCTACCCATCACCTGAAAAGAACTGCTTATTTAGATTTTGTGATGTTCCAAACAATTAAAGGGGTAAGGATTGCCGCGGCAACCATTAACCATGCAAACCAACCAGGTAAGTTGACCGCTGTACTTTCAGCGGCTGCGATAAGTTCCATGTCTTGTCCTCCTTCGCTGCTAGGATCAACAGCGAATGAAAATGATCCATCAATTGGGTGCCCATCTTGGCTAAACACAATCCATTGGATCGTGTATACACC
>JBCCSO010000199.1:0-7834 GCA_039199965.1 Chloroflexota bacterium
CCCCTCAACACAGCTCATTTTAGCTATTTTGCTGGTGCAGTTTGCGGGTATCCCCTACACGATGATTTTCGGCAGCCTGCCATCACAAGAAAATAAATGGCAGCCACGCTTTTTGGCCTTTGTCATCTTCAACATTGTGGCTCTGCCGCTGGTTGGCATCGGGGGTAAATTCCTTTTGCCTCAAACCATCACCGGCCGACCATCGCCAGACTTTGTGGCAACCGACACCCATTTAGGGCAAGGGGTATTCAGTATCAATGAAGCGGGTACCCAAGATGGAGATTGGTCAACCCAAACCATCGGTGGCGATTTGCGCGGTGAAAGTTGTGCATGGTATGCATTTACTTGTGACCCCACCCAGTTTGATGTCCCCTATGCGGTTACGTCTGATTCCGAAAGCCGCATAGACATTCCGTTCAACGGTCAGCCGTTTAGTTTTAAACACAGTATCGGGCCAGATCACGGCATTTGGGCCGTTGAATTAGATGGCCAACCTCTATTAGATGAAGACGGCTTCCCAGTCGAGATTGACGCCTATAACGCAACCGTCCGCTACGATGTAGTTAAATCCTACCAAGCAGATGGCGAAGGTGAACATGTGTTGAGCCTAATCAACACCGGCCGCAGTTCGGCTGAAAGCAGCGGCACCGTCATGTCCATTGGGAACTTTGAGGTGCTTCAGCCACTACGCGCCAGCAGTCTTGGCACAATCTTAGCGATTTTGGCGGGTATCCAAGTGGTTGCGGCCGCTTTTGCCTTTGTAGCAGCTCCTCTTTTCAGAAGTTTGGCAGCCATAATGGATACCAAACGCGCTATTTTCTTGGCGTTAGTAGCCTATGCCATTATTGCCGTGTGGGGGTATTTCCTCAATGCGGTCATCGAATTCTGGTACTTGGCGTGGATGGTTTCGATTGTACAAGGTGGTAGCCAAGCATTAAGCCGCAGCTTGTATGCTTCACTATCACCCACCTCACGCTCGGGTGAATTCTTTGGCTTCTTCAGCATCATGTCAAAGTTCGCCTCTTTCCTAGCCCCGCTCGTCTTTGTCGTATCGGTGGCTTTGTTTGACAGCAGTCGGCCGGGTGTCCTTTCACTAATCTTCTTCTTCGCCATCGGCATGTACTTGCTCATGCAGGTTGACGTTGAGCGCGGCATTGCGCTGGCAAAAGAAAAAGATGCAGAATTCCTCGGGACCTAATTAGCATCTAAATTAGATAGGATGATGGATGGATTGTTATCTCATCAATTCGTCATCCTATCAGCCAAATTTATGCTAAAATATTGAGCATGGTCGCAACAGAAGTCGAACAGGTCTCCCCATTAATGGTTTATTGGATTCTTGCTATCGTTATCGCGGTGGCTGCAGTCTACTTCATTCTGGGTATTCAGGTTGAGGCAACAAGCGCGGCTGAATTTGCGGCCGACCCTACGCAGTTTACATTTGTCTGCCCCCTTGGTGCCTACCACTAACACCAACATCAAGCCCAAATAGTACATTAGGAATACCCAAAAGTACCCCCCAAAAGCCTCATTGAAAATTGCCCGTATTTCTTTCAAGATGTAACATGAAAGGCATGGATCGAGAATCTTTTCGAGAGCGGCCGCTATTTACACTGCCTCAAATCATCATTTTGCTGCTTGTTATCGGGGTTTTATATTTCACCATCACCATTAATCGTCGGAATCAAAGCGGCGAATTGATGTTGGGCGAACGACAAATCGTTGAAGAACAAGTGGCACTTGAAAGCACGCGCCAGATCGAGCTTGAAGCTACGCTTGAGTACCAGCTAGGTGATGAGAGTGTAGAAGATTATGCTCGAAACGAGGGTGGGCTTCTCCAAAATGGAGAAGTTCGGGTAAAACCGGAATTTATTGAAGCCACCCCCGTTCCAACACCTCTACCAGTTGTAACACGCGACCCGCTATTGGATGCACAACCTTGGCAAGCATGGTGGAAAATGATTAGCGACTCTCCGCGTCCAACTCGATAGAAGATCAGCCTGTGCCTTTCACGTGATGAGTTAGGTAGTGATTTAAGTTGCCTAACATTCCTTGGCACCCGAAGGGCAAAATAAACTTTTATACCAACAAATAGGGAACTTATTTTGTCTTCAATTCTGAGCCATTCACTTGCCCCTATGCGATTTCTATGACATCTCTGACCATCATTCTTGTTTGCCTGCTGCTCTGCACCTTGGGCACCTGTGGCTGGCTATGGTATCGGCTGGATCAAACCAAAACAAAGCTAAACAAAATTCGTCAACGAGTGAATAAACCCTCTAAAACAAAAAAAAAGTCAACTCTAAAAGTTATTAGCGAATCAAAAGTTGTACCCTTTGAGCAGGTTCTCAATTTGCTCTCCGGTGGCATTTTGATCAGCGGACGGGATGGAGAAATTGTGTGGTGCAATCGAGAAGTGGCCGATATTTTAGATGTCACCCTGCCCGAACTAATGGGCAAACCAATCAGCTATGCGCTCTCTCAGTTGCCAGTACGCCTTGCGTATGCAGAGGCAGAAGTAAAAGCAACAGAGTTTGATTTAAATGGCCGAAAAATTCAGGGGACAATGCACGTCCTCTATGGCATAGATGGTTTGGACGAAGGTGCTGTGGCTGTATTAAATGATGTGACCGCATGGCACCAAACAATTCAGATCCAACAGAAAAAGCTAGATACCATTAATCGAGAACTGAAGGAGCGGCTTAATACTATGGGAAGCTCAACCAAGTTTCTTGAAAATTCAATCAATGAGCCTCACAAGGCATGGCTACCACAACTCCATGAAAGTGTCGGCCGAGTAACAGAGCTAATCGAAACCTTAGTACAGACCACCTTAATGAGAAGTGATGAAACATCAGGGACACGGATTCCAATTAATTTAGGAACGCTTGTGTATGAGGTTCTAGAAGAATTGAAAGAGGAAGTAAAGCAAAGGCAGATTTATGTCAAAACTGAAATTGAATCTCAGATGCGGCCGATTTTATGTCAGCCGGAACACATAAAAACGATTCTGCGCGAACTATTGATCAATAGCTTACGCTTCAACCGGCCGGGAGGAATGGTTCAGCTTGTAGCCAAGCTCCAGCAGGAGTCTAACGAAGATTTCTTGGTGCTTAATGTGTCCGATGATGGGCAGGGTATCTCAATAGAAGATCAAAAGAAAATTTTTGATGTTTTTTATCGGCCGGAAGCAAATTTTGAAGGATCACAGCGGAATATTGGCGTGGGGCTGGCCATCGTTCATGCTATCGTGGAGGCTTATAAAGGGCGCATTTGGTTCAAAAGCCAACCAGAAAAAGGAACGCTGTTTACGATCTTGCTACCGGCCGGAAATCTCAATTCTGCGCGGCCGTACAAAACAGAGGAGGATGAGTTTGACTGGATTGAAGAAACACAATCTTGAGTAAATTTCGTCAGGTCGGTTAGGAAACAAGCAACAAAACTGCTTATCTTCAGTATCAGAGTCCCAAATGTAAATTTTTTTACAGGTCGCCAACCCCCTAAGCGAGTTGTCAGCCTACCTTGCCTATGCTAATATCCGCATTTAAGTTGACATATTGTTGCGATCCAGACTAAGTCTGTTGACATTTTGGGCTTTACAAACCCAAAAATCAGCAAAAACCACGGTTTAACGCCCGCTAAAACTCGTTAATAGGCTACCGTTAAAACACAGTAGTTATTTGCATGCCAACGCAATAAAAGTCAATAAGACCCACATCAGAGTTTTTCTGATTGAAAAGGCGGCTTGAGGCATTTTCTGACAAACAAAATCAGAAAGCATCATCAGGTCTACACATAACAGATTAAATCGGGAATTCCCCTAATTTAATTTTACTTTTTGGAACGGTATGAATAGAAGAGCACTTGGACTCCTCCTGATCGTTTTGGTAATTGTGGCAGCCATCCTCATTGGGGCATTTGTCTTTCTAGGTGATGGAACCAATCCCTTTGCGTCAGAACCTGAACCACCACCAGCAACGCCCACCCAAGCGGTGCAGCTTCTTGATGGTGAACCCACTGAAGTTCCCGTTGTTACGGTCGCTCCGGAGGAAGAAGTTGAGTTCGTGGAAGTTGTTATCTCAAACAACACAATTCCGCGCGGCTTCCAGCTTACAGAAAATGAACTCGAAACTGAAATCCGTCTGATCGATCAAGTTTCGCCAAACATGATTACAGATATTGAAGATGCAATCGGCCTATTCACTCGAAAAGGCGTCTTCCAAGGTGAAACACTCACCTATGAGGCTCTGGCTACTGATCTACGCGAAATTGGACAAGAAGATTTTGGCCCCTCATCTTTAATCCCCCCCGGTTTTGTAGCCATGTCAGTCCCATATGATCGAGTAAGTGGCGTCGGGGGAGGAATTGAGGCCGGTGACTCAATAGACATACTAATCAGTTTCTTGCTCATACCAGTTGATGAAGAGTTCCAAACCCCATTGCACAATAGTGCTGTCCTGTACGTAAACGAAGAAATTGAAGTAGTTGATGAAAATGGAGATGTGACCATTCAAAATGTGCGCATCCCATTCTTAATTGAACCTCAGGGCCGATATGAAGAACTAGCAACAGGTGACTTGGCCAACATTGCCCCGTCAGAGGCGCAGGCACGTGGGCAGCATGTGGCATTCGTTATTCAAAATGCGGCCGTAATTGAAGTTGGACAGT
This sequence comes from Chloroflexota bacterium, assembly GCA_039199965.1. GTDB lineage: Bacteria > Chloroflexota > Anaerolineae > Promineifilales > Promineifilaceae > WTJY01. The sequence goes on from JBCCSO010000199.1 coordinate 4,669, forward strand.
GGATACCCCCAGTCCCGCCTCTTTTGCCAACACCAACTCTATCGCCCGAACAGGAGGAAGAGTTAGCAGAGACCGGCCAGAACCCAGAAGATCTAGAGGTCACGCTTTCTGAGTTAGCGAACGAAGTGAATGAAGCGATAGCAGCCTTGAAAGATCCGCTTCAGGCTGACTCAATTCTCATTGCGCTACCACCTCAGCAACAAATTACCCTCAAGTATGCGCTTGAGACTAATTCAAGTATTGACTTTGCCCTACGGGGTGAAGGAGATGGACAGCTTTACGCAACGGAAAACGTAAGCTTAGAGTATGTGCTCGATCGCTTCAATATTGAAATTCCACCAAACTTTACCTTCGTTGTTAACACTGACGACAATACCTTTAGGGAAATTGTTCCAGACTCTGTGCCGGAAGCTGGACCAACTGGAGGTGAAGAAGGTGGTCAATAGAAACTCGCTTCACAGATATTCGATTATGAAAAAATCACTTGCGGCCGTTCTTTTGCTATTAGGGCTGATGGTTGCGTTGCCGACTAACTCGCTGTCGGCCGCAGAGAATCCACAACCTATCGCTCAGGATGATGATGAAGGAAATGACAACGAGAATGCTGAATTTGTTGAAGTTGTTGTTGCACGAGTCCCCATCCCACTTGGTACCCGCCTTGAAGAAGAATTTTTAACTACAGAGCTTCGCCCAGTTAGCAATATGGCGGTTCGCGGCGGCTTTTTCTACGGTGCAGCAGAAGAAGTAGTGGGTAGTATTGTTCAGACACAGATTGCTCAAGGGCAGGAAATATTAGCTCCCATGGTTGCAATCGATGCAATTGATCTGGCAGATATCGGATCTGATCTGGCTCTACACGTCGACAACGGCCGGGTCGCGGTTGCAGTACCAATCGATGCACTATCTGCTGCATCCTACGCAATGCGGCCAGGAGACTTTGTAGACGTTTTGATGAGCTTTGATCTGATTCAGCTCGATCTTGAATTCCAAACGCCACTACCCAATATTGCCAGACTCGTTGACGAAGACTCACTTGAAAATGGGGAAAGCTTCCTATTCCCGGCTGTCAGCCAAGGACGCCTTGAATTGATCCCGGAAATTAATCGGGTGGTTGAAGTGGTCCCACAGGGTGTAACACTTGATAGTGAAGAGTCTTCAATTGCTCAGCAAATTCCTAGAAGAACATCACAGCTGACCATTCAGCAGGCAGAAGTTCTTTGGTTGGGCAATTGGTCTAATACCGATCAAGGTGGATGGGATGGGCCAAACAACTATGCGCTCCGCGTTCAACTAGAGGAGCTGACTCGGCTTGAGCAAGAATTAGACCAACTTAGCTCAGAAGCACAAGAGTTGCTGCTACTAAACTACGGGCTTCAAGCACAAACGCTGCGCGACCAGCTTGAAATAGCGCGCTCACGGCTACAGCAAATTTCGCCAGATGTGGCTCTAATCTCTTTGCCGCTGCAGGATGCACTTACTATGAAGTGGGCACTTGAAGAACCCGGTATAGACATGGACCTAGTATTACGCTCGCAAGGTGACCAAGCAGTCTTTGTGACAACGGCTGTCAGTTTGCCGCAGTTGGTTGAACAAGCTGGCTTGGCAATTCCTGAGCCGATTGAGTTTGGATTAGAGCCAAATATAGAAGAGTTTGATGGGCCATAAAGATTAGGGTCAACCCCTAGAAAAACAAATGCCCGGAGTCGTTCGTGTAGGGTTGGCTGTGAGGCGATTTTAACGCTAGATATGGGTGATTTATTCTCGTGAATCGCATGATCTAGTTTTGCGTTAGAAAGGTCAGTTCAAAAGAGCTGACCTTTTTTTGTCCTCAGAAACAAATGAGTAGACCATCCACTCATCGACACCCTCGTTAAAATAACCAAATGTCTAATCGATCTAAAGTGCTTCTTTTGGGATGCTTTACCCCGTTTATTTTAATTGCGATTTGCGGCGCGGCAGTCTATTTCCGCAGCGACTTGATCCTGCCTATCGTCGGCCGATTTACTGGCACCAACTCCGAACAAATTTTGGAAGAAATATCGGTCAGCCAGCAAGAGCCAGCCGTTGATTGGGGGAGTATTGAAAACGATAGTAGCGATGATAGTGCATTGGCTCCAGCAGAAGGTGATGTGGAGCCGCAAGGTGAATTACCATCACCTGTTCAAACGGTTTCAGAAGTCGATGTAGTGAGGATACGGGTTCAAAACCAGACGGCGCAGGTTGATTTGAATGCAGCCGGTGTGACACAGGCGGCCGAAATCGTTGACGCAGATGGCTCAGCTCAGTTTGTGATGGAATACAACGAATCTAATCTGAACGAGCTTATTTTGACCAACGCCAATTCACAAATGCCCCCAGACATAAGCGAACAGGTGCAGCTTGAAAGAATTAGCCTGCGGCCGGGTGCTATCATGATCAATGGGCAAGTCAATACAGGCTTTGTAGGATGGCAAGAAATGAACATCATCGCATCCGTAGGTGCAGACGGAAAAACGATACAGATCGCTGGAATCGATATTGGTGGGATCGCTATTGATCCGAACAGTGCAGAAATCACGCAAGGGTTAATCGGTCCGGCTCAAGATCAGCTCAACACAGCTTTACGTGATGCGGCCGTAGTATCTGGCTCAGGCCAAGAGCTTTTGCTTAGCCAAATTTTTATTGGAGATGGGATCATGCAGCTGGTATTTGAGAATTAAGCCAGCACCCATCCAGTCCCAAATAAAACCACAAAAACAACGGTCAGCAAAACAGTTTTCTTAAGCATTGGGTCCAATCCCGATCCTGAGAGCGCAGCAATTTGCCGTCCGTTTTGCCAAAAAAGCGGGAGCGTCAACAGAAACAGCCACTGCCACACACCGCGATAATCGATTGCGGTAAACACGATCGCTAAAATGACTGCTCCAACCAATAGGGCATAATGGTAGAGTTTGGCCCTTTCCAGCCCCAAGCGCACCGGAATCGACCGCTTGCCAGCCTGCACATCTGATTCGATGTCCCGCATATTGTTGACATTGAGCACCGCAACAGCCAGCAGGCCACCTGCCAAGGCAGGTAAAGCCAGCCAACTCTCCAACGCGTTCGCCTGCAGGTAATAGGTACCTAATGTCGGAATCAATCCAAAAAATAGCAGTACAAACACATCGCCCAAGCCAACATAGCCATA
>JBCCSO010000200.1:0-7811 GCA_039199965.1 Chloroflexota bacterium
ACGCTCGTAATTAGTCACAAAACGGTTAAACGACATGTCAGCAATATTTTGAGCAAGCTCCACTTGGCAGATCGCACCCAAGCGGCTGTCATGGCATGGCGTAAGGGTGTCGTGCGAAAGTAACTGCTACATAACTCCTCGAATCAATGCGGCCATATCCCGCGCCCTTTCGGCCGCTGTCCCCACATGAGCATCGGACTGCATCAGCCCTTGTAGCTCAGTCTCCGTCATAAATTTACGCAAGTTCTCATCGTACATGACCAGTTCAACCAGAGGATTGGCTCGCCCTTCACGCACTACCTGCCACGCTTGCAAGCTTAGCTCTCGCAGCCACTCGTGCCCGTCTTGCCGACTTGCCCCTTTAGCAACCAATCCCATGAGAACCTTTTCCGTGGCTGCAAACGGGCCGTAAGTGGCCAGATTCCGGCCGATCTGTACTTCATCAATTACCATTTCACGCATAATGCGTGTGGCCCGCTTAATGATCTCATCGGTTGCCAAAAACCCTTCAGCCATAAAAATGCGCCGATTGGCTGAATCATCCAAGCTACGCTCCAAAATCGCTTGGCTCGCATTGTCCCAAGCGATGCTGGGTAAACTAGCGATGTGTCTAGCCAAAGAACAAATATTTTCTGTATTGATCGGGTTCCGCTTAAATGGCATAGCGCTTGAGCCTACCTGGTTTTTGCCAAACGGCTCAGCCCACTCCCCAAATGGTGGAGATTGTAATATTCGAAAATCCATTGCCCATTTGTGCAGAGAGCTGGCAATACCTGAAAGCATATTCATGACGCGCACATCTTGCTGGCGCGTATACGTCTGTGTACTGATAGGGAATGCTTCAATGTCGAGCTGCTCCATCGCAAAAAATTCCATTTGCTGTGGGGTCATACCAGTCCCTTCTAATATCTCAGAATAACTGGCTTGGGTACCAACCGCCCCCTTGAACCCTTTCCCCCTCACTTTTGATATCAGCAGATTTAGATCTTCGTAATCTGCTAGCAAGTCTTGCCCATAAACGGCAAACCGATATCCAAGTGTAGATGGTTCGGCCGGTTGAATGTGCGTATGCGCAATAACGGGCAGGTCGGCCGTGGCTTCAATTTTTTCGGCAATCGCTTCAAGCAACTCACCTAGCCGTTTAGCAAGTAGTTGCAAAGATGATTTGATGCGAATACCGTAAACATTATCGTTAACGTCAGCGCTGGTGGCTCCCCAGTGAATGATTCCCCCACCCACAGGACATTGCTCAGCATAGGCCCGAATCTCCGCCATCACATCATGCCGCGTTTCCTTCTCTATTTCCAGCGCGCGTGGGATGTTGATATTTTCTGCCTGTGACATCAAGTCCGCCACTTGTTCAGCCGTGACCAGTCCTGCTTGATGTTGGGCCGTTGCCAAGGCCACCCACACCCGGCGCATCTGTTTCCGCTTATTTTCTTCTGACCAGATGCGGCGCATTTTTTTACTGCCGTAGCGCCAAGTAAAGGGTGAAATATACGTTTCGTGTGAAAAGGTCATTGATAGATGGAAAAAAGAAAAGCATTGCCTGTTTTAACGAAACGGGCAATGCTTTTGCATTAAAATTTTTTAACAGTAACAGGTCGTCTTGTTATCTGCTTTATATTTTACCAAATTTCAAAGGATTGGGTCCTAAAACTCACCCCGGCGGCGGCGACGGCGCTTTCTAGTATTCCATTCTTCTTGGATTGCTCTGGTGTCTTCTATTAGAGCTCTGCGTTCGTCAGCAAGGCGGCGGAGAATTTCCTCATTCTTTTGCCGTTGATTATCACTTAAGTTAACAATCTTTTTTCTAGCCATTTTGCACCTCATCCATTGCTATTTGGTTTTTTTAGGTTCTACCATCAAAAATTGATGGCACGACAACGTCCGAACAGGTAACTTAAATTGATGTTCAGAGCTGTCCTAAATTTTTGGAGACAGTTTTAATCGTTGTGATCTAACAATTGTCTCACCCGTGTGAAAAACTTTTATTTTCAACTGTCGGGTCACATTAAAATAACGTAAACACAATTATAACGAAATTTTTATGAGATACAAAAAATTGGTCCCTTGACTTATATAAGTTCCACAGAAATATGACCAACCAATTGTAGAAAGTAGACAGAAAATGGTCTGTGGTAGGTGTTAGATAGTAGATAGTGGTTGGTTGATGATCAGCTACCGACCACCAACCAACCAACCACCACCAACCAACCACCATTGACCATTTGCTATCGCGGTGCTTGATAGTTTGGAGCTTCTTTGGTGATGGTGACTGAATGTGGGTGACTTTCGCGTAAACCAGCATTAGTAATGCGGACAAATTCCGCCTTTTCCCGGAGTTCTTTTAAATTTGAAGCCCCGACATAACCCATACCGGCACGCAATCCACCCATGAGTTGGAAAATAGCGTCGTCAAGCTTGCCTTTGTAAGGGACTTGTCCTTCGATCCCTTCAGGCACCAATTTGTGACGATTGGCATCATTTGACTGCCCAGATCCGTATCGATCAGCGCTGTGGCCAACCATCGCTCCGGCACTACCCATTCCACGATACATTTTGTAACGGCGCCCTTCATACAAAATAATGTCTCCGGGGCTTTCTTCCAGTCCGGCCAACATGGAGCCTAGCATAACTGCATCAGCACCAACGGCTAAGGCTTTTACCAAATCACCACTGTACTTGATACCACCATCTGCAATTGATGGAATGCCGTGCTTGCGGGCTTCGGCCGCACACTCGGCTACGGCCGTAATTTGCGGTACGCCAACACCTGAAATGATACGCGTCGTGCATATCGATCCGGCCCCAACACCAATTTTGATGCCATCTGCCCCTGATTCGATCAAAGCTCGGGTTCCAGCCGCTGTCGCCACGTTACCTGCTAACAGCGCGATTTGTGGGTGACGACGCTTGGCTTCTTTGACCGTCTCCAAAACTTTTCCACTGTGTCCGTGGGCGGTATCGATAGAAACCACATCAACCCCCATCCCGACCAATTTCTCAAGCCGCACTAATCCTTGATCTCCTACACCAATAGCTGCCGCACAAAGGAGCCGGCCGCGACCATCCGTGACAGCCTGCGGGTAATCAAGCTTTTTAATAATATCTTTGACCGTAATTAATCCTTTAATGTGGCCAGTGTCGTCTGTTAATAAAAGTTTCTCTATACGATGCTCGTGTAAAATATCTTTTGCGGCTTCAAGAGAAGTACCAACCGGAGCGGTAACCAAGCGTTCTTTGGGAGTCATAAACTTAGCTACGGGCTGTGGACCCGGATCGACAAAGCGTATATCCCGATTGGTGAGTAAGCCAACCAGAGATCCATCTGATTCAGTAATCGGGACACCTGATATCTTATAGCGAGCCATGAGTGTTTCCGCATCTGCTAAGGTTGCTGTGGGCGGTAGCGTAATCGGGTTCACAATCATCCCAGCCTCTGAACGTTTGACTTTATCGACTTCTTCCGCCTGCGCATCTGGTGACAGGTTTCGATGGATCACGGCCAATCCACCTAAACGTGATAAACCTACTCCCATTGCTGCCTCTGAAACGGTATCCATCGATGCAGCCAAAACAGGGATGTTGAGGCGCAAACCATTGGCGAAATCGGTGCTTAGATCAACTTCGGCCGGAAGCACGTGTGATTCTCCCGGCTGAAGGAGTACGTCATCAAAAGTAAGAGCAGTTCGTGAAAATTTCTCTGTAATTATGTCCATTTTTCTCTCATCTATTAGGTATACAAAACTGGACCTTCCTCAGCATACCGCTCAAGAAGGTCCAGTGAAATGGCAAGTAAAAGTTAAGGGTCAGGCCTTACGCAATCAAATTGATTTGCTATACGGGCACCCCTCTTGGGTGTCCGGGTGTCTATAGAGAGATCCCCTACGACTTGTTTTGCGTAACTCCTAAGGGTTAAGGATGATGAAGAAACCTTTCACGCTTAAAAAGCCTGATTGGTCTTGAGTAATGGGTTAAAAAAAGACCCGGCATAAGCCGGGTCAGGTTTTCAGTAGATTTAGTCGCGTTTGCGCGCCGGCTTGTACACTCGACGCTTTGCATTCTGGCCACCAACGCGTGAGGCGTCGCGGCCGGGAATACGGCCAGACACCAGAAGCATCACGTAAACACCAGCTAGTGCAACACCAATAGCCACCAACATCGACCATGTCATGGGGCTGTTGCCAATATTGGGCTGATCCGGCCGGAACAGCTCGATCCAAGCGCGGTTACCACCCCACCAGAGCATGAAGAAGCCAAATCCTAATCCCGAAATCAGCTCATCGCGGTAGCGACGAAAGTAAAACATTAAAATTGCAAATCCGATCAGGAGTGCAACCGATTCGTAAAAGAAGGTTGGATGGAACCGTGTTCCGGCTGGAAGAGATGCGTACTCAGCAATCGGGTTATTGATCAAAAGCCCCCATGTTTCGGATCCAGTTGGAGGGCCGTAGAGTTCTTGGTTAACAAAGTTCCCCCAGCGTCCAATGCCTTGGGCTAACAAAATAGTTAGTCCAGCGACATCTGCATAGTCCCAAACCGAAAGACGCTGCCAGCGAGCCCACCCGAAGGTTACAAGGAATGCACCCACGAAGCCCCACATAATATTGACACCACCAGCTCGGAAGTTTAGCACTTCAAAAATGCCATTGTATTGGGTACCGTTTGCGAGCGAATCTTGAGTTACATACCCTAAACGAGCAAACAGATAACCTGAGATCACGGCGATCAGTAATCCATTGTAGAAGTCATCAGATGAGTGACCGCGCCGCTCGATTTCACGTCCGGCCAGAAATGCACCCAGACCAATGCCCACAGCGATCAGCACCCCGTAGGTGTAGATGGCAAAGCCTTGGTCACCCGTATTCCAAACCATCCCTGCATCTCCAAATGACGGATACGGAATCCGAAACAAGATAACTGGGAGTAATTCTTGTAATTGATCAAAAAACATGTCTTCTTCCTTATTTTGGTTGGTCAGCTTAACAGCTTAATCGGCCGATCAGCTAAAAGCTGATTAAACCGGTGAGCCAATTTAGCTGACCAGCTATTCTTGAGTTTAATCGATGTACCCAAGCCCTCGCAAATGTTCGAGCATTTGCGGATCCTGCTCTAATTCAAGCGGAATACCAGCCAGCAGATTATCACGCTGAGTTTCGAGCGTGCCGATCATTCGATTTAACTTCTGGTTTAGGTTTTTGCTAAGTTCATTCTCAGACTCAATCAGTGACTGAAGTTCGAGTTCATCTGCGTCTAGATTAAACAGCTCATCTGGTTGGTCAGCCACTTGGATTAGCTTATTGCCATTTTCCACAATGGCCCGACGCAAATCATTACAGCGGAAACGATCAGCTAGGCCTGGATTGCGATCTTCCATTGCTTTAACAAAGTTGAGGGGTGGATAGACCTCTGAAAAAGCTGTTGATTGTTCCACATCTTTACCTTCAACCACTTCGGTTAATGATAACGCCTTCGTTTCGGCCATTGATGTAGTGCTTAAGTCAGAACCATCAACCCCAGCCGCGTTTAAAATAGTATGAAAAACTCGACGGGTGCTAACCGGTCCACTGATTCTCTTTCCTTCTTTCCCAAACTTTTTGGGCCAGTGCAAAATCAATGGAACATGCACCAATTCATGATAGGCGTTAAATGCATGGCCAAAATAGTCGTGTTCGCCTAAGCCATCCCCATGATCACCCACGATAATAGTAAGTGTGTTTTCAGCGTTTTGCCTACTAGCCAATGCGTCGAATAGATTTTTTAAAAACTCATCTTGGTAATGGGTCTCGACATCATACCAAGCGTTGAGCACCTTGTCCTCCATCTCTGTCAGACCGTCTGGTAACGGCCGCGACCAGCGATAGGCCTCACTGTTCCACTCTTGCATGACTCGCCGCGCTTCACGGCTACCTGCCAGTTCAGGGTGGATTTTCTCGACATATTCAATTGGAGGGTAGAATGGGAGGTGGGTTTCCATCAGATTGAGAAACGCAAAAAATTTGTGGTCTCGCTCACCATCGTGCCGCCTCACAAACTCAGCAACGTCTAAAACAGCATCTTTGTTTTGCCCTTTGAAGCTAAACCATCTTGACCAAAGCGGGGTGAAGATGGGGTTGAGTGAAATGGAGAAGGCGGAGTCTGAACGGCCGAACCACTGTTGGATAGGCATGCCAATGTTACGACGCATGAAGGCGGAGATACGCTCTTTTAAGCGACCGAAGAACCCTTTTCGATGAAATTCCGGCCGATTTGGGAAAGACCCTGCGTAATTGTAGAAGTTTTGGAATCCCCGTTTTAGCTCGTTGTCCAGAACACCAACTAAGGGGTTGTTGCAAAAGCCAGCCGTTTCGTAGCCTGCGGACGCTAAAACTTCTGCCACGTGCGGTGTGTCACCTGATAAACGCAGATTGGATTGGGTGAGTTGATGAGCAGTGGGGTAGAGCCCGGTAAACATAGAAGCGTGACTGGGAATTGTCCACTGTGCGGCCGAAATCCCGTTCTCAAAGAGAACAGCTTGCTCTGAAAACGCTTTGATATTGGGTGTTAGATCAGATTTTGGGTTGTAACAACTGAGCCGATCTACCCGTTGGGTATCAAGCACAATCATCAAAATATCTGGTTTGTTCATAAGGGCCTTGTGAACTCAGGGGTGTCCTGATTTCAGGCCGATAATTTTAGGTGTAGGACATATGTGATGCAACTCAGACGGTCGGTTTACAATTGTTTCTTAACCAAGTTTGGAAAATAGGCAAGTAGCAGTGCCCCCTCACCTGTTCTCAGCTTATGTGCCGAAACGATAGCCAACACCGCGCACGGTATTGATCCAGCGAGGGTTGGTTGGATCTTCTTCTATTTTTTTGCGCAAGTAATGAATGTACGGCTTGATATTCTCTGGTGTATCTCGATACCCTTCACCCCACGCTTGAGCCAGCAGATCATTCGTAGGCACAACACGGCCGGCGTATGAAGCCATAGTGGCTAAAAGTGAAAATTCACGCGGTGTAAAGTCTACTTTTTCACCCCGTACAGTTACGGTGTGAGCGGGCCGATCAATGGTGATTTCGTTATCTCCAAAAACATATGCTTCTTCTTCCATGATGGGTGTGCGGCGCAGGTTGGCCTCAATTCGGGCTAACAAAACATTCATATCAAATGGTTTGACCAAGTAATCATCTGCCCCAAGGTTTAAGCCGCGCACAACGTCTTCCGGCCGATTAAGCGCCGTGATAAAAATAAGAGGAACAGTAACGGTTTCCCGCAGACGGCGGCATAATTCCCATCCACCCATCACGGGCACCATAACGTCGAGCAATATCAAATCAAATGTCTTTTCTTGAGCGGCTTTCAATCCTTTCTCGGCCGTAAAATGAAAATCAACATTGAAATTAGCACGACGCAGCACCAATACAATCTGTTCACTGATATTTAAGTCATCTTCTATTAATAGAATTGAACGCTTCATAGCTTTCTCCAGCATTCGACATACGTGAATGCATTCTGTACAAGTTGATCTGCCAAAATAAACCTCTAAGGCGATTTACGAGAATAAATTAGCTGCAATTAGCGTTAAAATCGCCTTACTGCCAACCCTGTTTGAGGGGTTCTGGACGTTTATTTTTTCAGGGTTGGGCTAACTTCAACTCAGCTCACCTTTAAGCCACCTAGAAAACCATCGACATGCAAGGTTACCCAATGGCCAAAATTATTAAAAACTTGCTTTGCTGAAGAGTAGCACCTAAACAATTCAATCTCAATGAATCAATTGGCCCATGCCAACCATCTCAAAATACTCAGATAACCAAGGAAAA
>JBCCSO010000201.1:0-7779 GCA_039199965.1 Chloroflexota bacterium
CAATCTGTCAATCATCCCTAAACATAATGCAGCCGACAATGAGATTCAGTACGGGACAAAAACGGCTCGAAATGGAATTTTTGTACGTAAGTCGCAGTGGATCGCTTATGACTTAACAAAGATAGATAAGAATTTCGATAATTTTCAAGTGTCTGTAGCCTTAAACAAAAATCGAGTGTCTGATACAGATGAAAACTGTGGTTCTCTTGAATTTATTGTTTTGGTTGATGACGAAGAACAGTATAGGAGTAATCCGTTTTCATCTGCTCAAGACGTTCAGCACAGAAATAGTGCATCGTCCTCCGTTCAGGATGTTCAAAAAATTGACATTATGCTGAACAATGCTGAGGAGCTTAAGTTAAAGACTGTTTATCAAGGTCCGGGCAGAGCCGCGTGCCGTTATGGTGTTTGGGCCAATCCTATTTTGACAAACTCAAATCTGCTCGCTTCAGGTGAGTTACCGAACCTTGTTAAAAATGCGTCGTTGGACAGCAAGGAAGATTGGACGGTTTCTGGGGAGCCACGAAAAGTACAAATCAATGATAATGGATCGAATGGGAATGAGTTGAAGGTTCAAGTTGCCCGCGGTAAAGAAGCTTTTGTCTCACAAGATTTAGATCTGACCCCCGGAAAAACATATTTGGTTGAAGCACACATGGATATTAAGCATGAAGGTCCCGGTGCCCAAATGTTTATCTCCTTCCAAGATGGAGACGGGGTAATAGACACAAAGATCGAAAAAATCCACCGATATATTGATCCAGTTGTTTTTTGGATTGTTAAGGTGCCTTTGGAGACTCAAAAATCAACCCTGAGTTTTTCAGTCTATGCTCCGGCCGATCATGAATTTGACGTAAATTTCTTGAAAATCGATGAAGTTTCTGTCGTTGAGCTACCTATCCAAACTTTAAAGAACCAAGCAAATGGGCACTTAGAAGCGGCCGCCATTGATGAAGCGCACACAGCTGGATTGACAGGAAAGGGAATCGGAATTGCGGTTCTAGACACAGGTGTCGAACCGGGTGCATTGGGTAAAAATCTTGCCGCTTCGGTTAGCTTTGTTGGCAACTCAAAAGAGGAAGAGCAGCGTTATCTAGAGCGTGGGGACACGAACGGCCATGGAACCATGATGGCAAGTATTATCGGGAATTCTAACCTAGGTGGCGTAGCCTACAACGCGGACATTATTTCTGTTAAAGTCTTGAACGGTAAAGGCATGGGAACACAAACAGACGTTCTTGAAGGACTAAATTGGGTCCTTCAGAACAAAGATAAGTACAACATCAAAGTTGCTAATTTATCATTGCAAGGCCCTGTAGAAGACAATTATTGGGAAAGCCCTCTAAATCAAGCAGTTGAAGCGTTGTGGGAAGCAGGTGTTACAGTTGTGGTTTCGGCCGGAAATATCGGTCCTGATCCGTTGACAATTGCCGCCCCGGGGAATGACCCTATGGTAATCACAGTTGGAACTTTCACTGACAACTATACACCAAATGACCCTTCTGATGACTATATACCGCCGTTTAGTTCATCAGGGCCAACTGAAAGCGGCTTTGTTAAGCCGGATCTAATTGCGCCGGGTGCCCATATCGATGTCTTTTTACCTCACACGACAAATTACGCTGAAGACTACCCAAATAGCAGTCAAGGATTTTTGCTCCATCGGGGGTCAGGTACTTCGGCCTCCGCGGCTGTGACTTCGGGTGTTGTCGCTTTGATAATTGAAAATGATCCATCACTTACACCAAATCAAATTAAGTATCGATTGATGGTAACCGCGCAACCTGCATTAAAGAGCGATGGCTCCTTAGCATTCCCCGTTTTTAGGCAAGGGGCTGGTCGCTTAGATGCGGCATCCGCAGTTCTGAGCCGAGATATTGAGGGAGAAGCAAATCAAGGGATGAAAGTCGGAGAACAGTATTTCGGTCTTGTTGCTTATGACGAAGACCGTGATGGTTACTATTTGCTTGATTCCAATGGAGACCCTCTTCCAAAATTGCAAGATTTATTTTGGAACGGTGAAGAAAAAGCCTCAGCTGACATAGTTTGGGGCGACGGTGATTATTGGTCAGGCGGTCGTATGTGGGCTGGAAATACTAATTATTTTACTGGCGGTCGTATGTGGGCAGGTGAACACTATTGGGCTGGTGGAAGAATGTGGGCAGGTGGACACTATTGGACTGGTGGTGATTTTTGGACCGGTTTAGTCGAACGTTCTGATTGAAGCTTAGGGGATTTAAATAACACAAGTTATTACTTAAAAACTCATGTTACGCGCTGAAAGAGGCTCCCAGAGTAATGGGAGCTAGCTGGCGCAGCTCATCAAGTGCTGTTTTGATGGCAGATATATACAAAGTTTTCTTAAGTTGATAGTGGTTCTTGTTTGTCTTCACTTTGAGCATCTCGATTTTGACAAACGCCCAAAGTGACCCAATAAAATGATTAACTTGAGTCTTCTCCGTCTTTGTTGGAGATTTGCTGAGAGAAGCATTTTGCTTAAGCGACCGATGATACTCTTCCACTTTCCACCTTTTTTTGAAGATTGTGATAAGAGGGTCAAATGTCAGATTCATATCACTCGATACCAAGTAACGCACACCGATTGAGCCATCTTCGTTTGTGAAAACCTGTCTAAGAAAGAGAAGTAGAAACGGTACTTTCTCAAAATAGACAACAATTGGTTCATTCTCAGGTAAACCGAGGTCACTGATTTTTTGATATTGACCCTGAAGCTTGTCTTCTTCAGACAAAGCAACGTTTCGATTACTTTTAATCGCAAAAATGAACTCTGTTTTGAGTTCTTCCTTTATCAAACGCATGTTTTCGGCTGATGAGAACCATGAATCGGCCAAAATATATCGGAGAAGAAGCTCATTTTTAACGCAATGGCGTGCCATTGAGCGTAGATGCTCATTTTTGCTGGTTGAACTTCGCCGTTTTTCTTTACCTGTCTTTTCGTCTTTGTACCGTTCAGTTTTCTCAATGATCTCAAAGGTAACGGGCAGTGAAATGTCATTCACTTGGTAGAGTGCAGTAATGAAATTTATCCCTTTGACCAAGCTGTTCTTTGAATGATCCCAATGCCAACAGACGATGTCATTTTCATCTGTATATGGTTTTTCTGAAATTGAGTCATCAAAAATGAGGACACCATTTTCTGCTTCGATTTGGCGGACAATCGGTTTCACAATTTTCCACCATGCTTTTGGTGTTAACTTTTCTTTTCCTAAACGACGTGTGATTTGATCATGGCTTAAGTTGTTACCCAGCAACTCTGAAAGACCAGTTGCTGTTGTTTGACCGAATGAGCTCAGCAAATAGTCTGAGTAAATGTCTAGAATTTCTTTCATAAAACCTCCTAGACATGATGATACGTTATGTAAATTTATGCGCTACTCAGCGCGTAACATGAGATATAATAGACGGCCGAGAAACCCGTGAAGTCGAGCAACACTCTCATAAAGGATTGTTAGCAGCCATCTATATCTCTCTTGGAAGTTTTTATATTAGGCTAGGTGATTTTGAGAAAGGTGAACTTTACTTGAATGCCAGCCAAAATGTAAGCAAAGAACTAATTGCTGATTTTTCTGAGAACCAATTTTCAAATAGCTTTCCCAAAGATTTACAAGTGGACATTGAAAAAGATTTAGGGTGGATCAAAGTAATATATTGCTCCCTGTTCTTTTGCTTTGGAGATTTATATCAATCACTGGGTAAAATGGACGACTCTGAACTTGTAATACTTGAGGGGATTCGGTTGATTGATGACTTAAAGCCGAGTTACCCTTGGGACAAGTGGATTTTAGGTGGCTTACTCCTTTTTAGATCGTTTAATCATCTACAACAGGGGGACTTTTATGGTGCTCAAGCGATCTTGGAAGATGGCATTAACTTGGCTCGGACGCTTTACAGCTCAAGAGGATTAGCATTATTTCTATCTCAACTGGGTTTTGTTCTGCTCAGTACGGGGCAATTGGACTATGCGGAAGAATGCCTGTTGGAAGCATTATCAGTGAGCTCAGAAATTGATGATGTTTGGGGAACAGTCAGGATCCACAACCTTTTGGGCAAGTTGTACCTAGCAAAAAAGCCTCCTCAAAAAGGCATTAACTTCCTTCAAAACTCTATTAAAGTGGCTATAAACAAAAATACTGTATCAAGCGATGCTCTAGAGGCGATAAGTGAGTTGGCCCAGTATTTCTACGTTAATAATCATCAGAAGCAGAAAAATTTGAGGATTTTAAAAATGGTCAATCGTCATGACAGCACGCTTAATCATACAAAACAGAATGTGAATAAAATCATATCACGTGTGGATCAAGAGAATCTGAACTTAATGCCTGCCATTACATTTCATGAAGCAGCCGTGTACTATCTTGATGGCGCATTTGAGCAGGTCGGAAGCTCTCCCTAAGTTCATCCACAAAATGCCAAGGGGCCTATTTGATTCGCCTGAGCATTTTTTTGATTGTTTATATATTGGGTAACGGCGAGTGAGGTTGCTGAAGTTGATTAGAACCATTTCGCTTGTTAGTGCCAATACATACCAAAAGCTTGATGCTTACTTTGCTAAGTTTGTGTAAAAAATAAAAAGACCCAACCGTGAAGCTTCAGAAACAATTCGGTTTGGTCGTCGTAGGTTATTATCCCAATTGCTAGGCACTGAGCTTGGCGGCCGGACTCATACCGCGATGCGGGCTTGGTCTGGTTTATAGGCAAAAAAATAGACCAGCTTCGTCTGGAAAACTTTACCGGTCTAATTACGCTCACCTTAAAAACTGAATAGTTCTGGTGAAATTTGCTCCTCAGGTTGGACTCGAACCAACAACCCTTCGGTTAACAGCCGAATGCTCTGCCGTTGAGCTACTGAGGAATATCTTGCCTTAACAGCGGATGAAATTATAGCACCCAGACAAGTGAAGTCAAGAGTGGAACAACCTGATTTTAGTAAGGTTGTGGTTACAAACAGCCAGCCGTTATCACAGCCAATTGGCTCATCAGCTTCTCACCCGATCACGCAATACATATTTTTGTGTTTTGCCCGTTGATGTCTTCGGCAGTGGACCAAAAACCACTTTACGCGGGGCTTTAAAATGGGCAATTTCCGAGCGAACAAATCGGATAATTTCTTCTTCCGTCGCGGTTTCCCCGTCCTTTAGAGCCACAAAGGCACAAGGGGTTTCACCCCACTTTTCATGCGGCATAGCCACTACGGCCGCATCCATCACCGCCGGATGCTTAAAGATAGCCCCTTCAACCTCAATCGTTGAAATATTTTCACCGCCTGAAATGATGATATCTTTCGAGCGATCACGCAGTTCAATGTAGCCATCAGAGTGCAAAACAGCCAAGTCCCCACTGCGGAACCATCCACCATCAAAAGCGGCTTGACTGGCGGCTGGGTTCTTGAGATAACCCTTCATTACAACATTTCCCCGGAACAGCACCTCACCCATCGTTTCGCCATCGGCCGGAACCGGCTCAAGTGTCACAGGGTTGGCCACAATCAGGTCTTCAAGCATGTGGTATTTCACACCTTGCCGCGCATTAATTTCAGCCTGCTCAGCCACCGCTTTATCGTTCCAATCTGGGTCCCAGTCACAAATAACAGCCGGGCCGTACGTTTCAGTCAGGCCATACACATGGGTCACCTGAAAGCCGCTTTCAGCCATGGCGGCCAAAACAGCGGCCGGTGGCGGCGCACCCGCAACCATTCCTTTGATCAAATGTTTTTTCTTCGCTTTCAATTCGGCCGGGGCCATCGCGATCATCTGATGCACAATGGGCGCACCGCAATAGTGAGTAATCCCCTCCTGCTCGATTAGCTCGTATATTTTTTCAACACGCACATCGCGCAAACATACATTGATACCGCCGACAGCCGCCATCGTCCACGGGAAACACCAGCCGTTGCAGTGAAACATGGGCAACGTCCATAGATAAACCGGATGCTTTGGCAGCTCCCATCCCACGATGTTGCTAGTGGCATTCAAATACGCCCCACGATGATGATACACAACCCCTTTCGGATTACCCGTTGTACCAGACGTGTAGTTCAGGCTGATTGCTTGCCACTCATCAGCCGGGAGCTGCCACGCAAAATCAGGGTCACCTATTGCAATAAACGCCTCATAATCCATTTCACCTAAAAGATCACCGCCCGAAACAGTTTGGTCATCAATATCAATCACCAGCGGTTTATGTTCAGCTAGCTCCAACGCCTCACTAATCACGGCCGATGCCGTCCGATCAGTAATCAACACCTTTGTCTCAGCATGCCCCATCATGAAAGCGATGTTCTTGGCATCTAAGCGGGTATTGATGGCGTGGAGCACGCCCCCCATCATCGGTACACCAAAATGGGCCTCGTACGTTTCAGGCGTGTTAAATCCCATCACCGAAACGGTATCACCAGTCCCTAAACCCTGCTTAGACAAGGCGGAAGCGAGCTGACGGCAACGCGCAAACGTTTCTGCCCACGTGTAGCGGCGATCACCGTGCACCACTGACGTTTTATTCGGATACACGTAAGCGGCGCGAGCGATGTATGACAAAGGGGATAAAGGAGTGTAGTTTGCCTTGTTTTGATCAAGATCAGTTTCAAATGGGTTCGACATTTTTTCCTCAAAGCTCAAAGAGACCAAGTAAGAGTTGCGATGGACTGGTGGTCAAGTTTTTATGGAATCAGGTTTTTTGGCACAAGCGCGCACGTATTTGCAAAGTCGGCCGGTATGGATGGGGTTTATCACCGGCGTTGGTCTGACGCTTGGTGCTGTTTGGATTCGGCCGCTGACACTATTTCGATATGCAAACGATCCGCTCCAACTGGTTCAGCCTATTATCCAACTCCGTTTCGGATTGATCAACTTTAACTGGCAGCTTCCTCTTTTTCACTTGGGGTTTGTACTTGCCATTTGCATTTTGGCTCCGTTGGGATTGCGATTGCAGTGGCCTAAACATTTTACCGTAGACAATGCCTTACTCAGCGCGCGTACGGCCGCCATCGTTAGCTTTGCTTACATCTGGTGGTTACGGGTAGATGCGCTGCCTGTTCTGATTTGGTACGCGATTTCCTCATGGGTTAGCTTCATGCTCATTTCTTGGATTACAAAATCCATTGCAGACCGCTTCTCACCTGCATCAATGCGAATTCGATCTACAAAATGATGCGCCAATCGGCCGCTTGTGCATGCTCTTCAAGCTCTTTATCAGGGGTCACAGCCGCAGGCTTTTCAGCCAGTTCAAGCATGTGAATGTCAGCCCCAGAGTCACCATAAGCTGCATAAACCATTCCATCTGGCACGAGATGGCGAACTTGGTTTACTTTTTCATTAACGGTAGTAAAAGGCAGAATCAGCTTGCCGGTTAGCTTCCCATCGAATTTTTCCATCCGGGTACCAATTGATTCAGCCCCTATTTTCTGCGCAAATTTTGAAAGAATAGGCTCTACCAAGCCGGAAATCAAGATCACCCGACGTCCGGCCGCCAAATGCTCCACGAGCTCTGCCACAACCGATTGCTTCCGCTTAGGCCACAGCTCTTCATCCACAATCCATTGGGCTACAGCATCAAATTCACCCGGAGAAAAATTGCCGAACATAGCGTAGATTTTTTGAATCCATTGCTCACGAAAAGCCTGCTCATCACCAACCCAGCCCATATTGTAGGCAAACCCGCGCGGTAAATTGGGGTAATAAAAGCGGTTGAATTCTGATTTTCGGCCGTTTTGCTTGAGCCATTCTCCCAATGCCTTCCAAGTCACCCCTTCTGATAGCGTGC
>JBCCSO010000202.1:0-7768 GCA_039199965.1 Chloroflexota bacterium
TCCAAACCCGTGCATAGAGTGTAATCGGGAAATACGCTTCAACTGGCTTTACGAGAGGGCTATGGCGTTAAATGCTGACTACCTTGTGACCGGGCATTACGCACAGATCAAACGGTCACACGGCCGCTATGAGCTCCATTCAGGCATAGACGATAAAAAAGATCAATCCTACGTTTTACACATGCTCGACCAAGCCCATTTGGCGCATGTTAAATTTCCCATCGGAGAGTACACCAAGCCAGAAGTGCGTCAATTGGCTCAAAAATTCGACTTGCCTGTGGCTAGCAAAAGTGACAGCATGGATCTGTGCTTCCTGAGCGGTGAAGATTACCGGGACTTCCTAAATCGACACATACCAGAAATCAATGAACCCGGTCCGATCTTATCATCGGCCGGTAAGCATTTGGGTCAGCATACTGGCCTGCCAAACTACACAATCGGTCAGCGTAAGGGGTTAGGCGTCAGCTCACCCGAACCACTGTTTGTATTACGCAAAGACGCAGAGCAAAACACATTGGTGCTCGGTAACCGCAAAGACGTCGTCACCCACCAACTTTTCGTTCGCCAAGTCAGCTGGGTGGCAGGCAAGCCACCCCATCAAAACACAGTTCCTTGTGAAGTCAAAATTAGGTACAAAGCCCGGCCAGTTTCTGCCACTATTCAACCGCAGGTGAACAAGACAGCTAAAATCACCTTTGATGAGCCTGTTTTTGGGGCTACTCCCGGGCAAGGGGCCGTTTTCTACCAAGGACAAAACTGTTTAGGCGGCGGTTTAATTAGTGATTTCTAATGGCTTGCCTGATCTATTTTGATCGATTCTTCTTTTCGAATTGCAAAGCTTAAGCTGCTTGTTCAAATTTATCACCTGACAATTATTTTTTGATCAAACTCTAGCTTACACAAAACTTTATGACACTCACAACCGCAATTGCAGGCGTTGTTCTTGCCGTCATTTTAGCCGTAGCGTATGGTGCGGCCTTCCATGTTTTTGTAGGCGGGCCTCTACCCACTATCATGCTCTACATCTTTGCATCCGTCATTGGATTTACGCTTGGCCACTTTGCCGGCCGATTTCTGGGTATAGAAATTTTTCGCTTGGGCGCTGTGTATTTGTTGACTGCTAGTCTGGGCTCTTGGGTTATGCTTATTTTCACCCGCTGGTTTATCAACCCGCCCCCTGCTGATGAGTAACTCCCCTCCCCTCATATCCAAACGCCTGCTGTATTTCACAGTCTTTATCGGAGGGATGTCTACTCTGGCAATTGAATTTACTATTAGCCGCATTCTACAAACCGTTTATGGAACGTCAAATATTGTCTGGGCTAATGTGATTGGTCTTGTGCTTTTCTTTCTGACGGTAGGCTACTTCTTGGGCGGTCGATTGGCTGACCGTAGACCTGAATCCCGAATATTTTTTTCTCTTATAACACTAGCCGGATTCAGCAGTATTTTCTTTCTACTATTAAGTAGCTTCTTGGTTAAACAAACGGCTACTGCTCTTGCCACCTTCAATTCCAGTGTCATTATCGGTTCGTTTGTTGGGGTGATTATTGGCTTGGCTATCCCTATTACGCTATTGGGGATGGTTTCCCCTTTTGCCATTCGATTAGCAGTTACAACCGTTGAGCAAGCGGGTCGTATTAGTGGTCAGATTTATGCTATTTCAACTTTAGGCAGTCTACTGGGCACATGGCTGCCAGTTTTAATCGTTATCCCTCTGGCTGGGTCACGAATGACCGCAATTATTTTTGGTGGGATTTTGTTCGCCTTGGGCTTGTTTGGGCTCTGGTACTCTAACGGCCGATTGGATCTTGCCGCTCTAATCTTCGTTCTTATTCCGGCCGTTTGGGCATTTGGGTTTGGTAATCTGACCGATCGTGGTGATGCTATTTATGAAACGGAGTCTGCATACAACTACATTCAAGTCATTCGACGAGACCCTTGCAACTATCTTCTGCTCAATGAAGGAGCAGCGTTCCATTCTTTTTATTGTGATGATGGCTCGCTTCCGGCCGTGTCTGTATGGAGTTCCATGCTAGCAGGGCCATACTTTTACCCTCCCGATCAATTTAACTCCCCCAAAAATATGCTTGTCATTGGACTAGCTGGAGGTACGGTACCCCAGCAGTTTCTGCGCATATTTCCTGATCTAGCCGTGATCGGGATCGAACCAGACCCAGCCATCATTGAGGTAGGCCAAACATATTTCGCACTCAGTGATCCACGGATTCAGCCAATTGTTGGAGACGGCCGTTTTGAACTAAATCAGATCAACAAACAATTTGATGTCATCACTATTGATGCCTACAAAGTACCCTATATTCCATGGCATTTAACAACTGTTGAATTTTTTGAAGAAGTATCAACCAAGCTGACAGACCGCGGAATCGTTGCCATCAACGTCGGCCGTGTCCCCAACGATAGACGCTTGGTTGAAGCATTAACAGCCACATTAGAAACTGTTTTTCCTACTGTGCACACTGCAGATATCCCCGGCTCGCTGAATACCATTCTATATGCCACAGCTCAACCTACCAGTGCAAATGGCCTGGTACTCCATATAACACAGCTCCCAAAAGATGAAGACCCACTTCTGCCCGCGGTGCTCAGTGCAGTACAGTCTGGTTTACGTCCGTCTGTTGGATCAGAGATCATCTTTACCGATGATGTGGCTCCAGTTGAAACAATCGTGGACTCTCTGGTTTTGCGGTATTTAGTGCAATCTGGTCTACAAGGGCTACCTACAACGGAATAGACAAGTCTGTGCATTATTGATAAAAGCAAACACTGTTTTCCACCAAGATCTTAATCAGTTTAAATTTTCCTTGATTCAACATCTTATGAACCAAATTTGAATGCACTGAGTAACATTTTTTTAAGGACGCAATCCTTCATTCACAAAGCATCGCTTATGGTCGGCTCAATGATCACAACAGATCATCTGAAACATATCAATCACAAAGTTCAATAACCTTAGAAACTAAACCCAAAGTAACCCTTTAAAAGGTGAATAAATGCCTAATGGTTCAACAAATCCTAATTTTTTATGGATAATCGGCTGAGATTGCGTGATAATGAATCAAATACCAAAATCATTCCTCCATCATCTATGTCAATATGTCAACTGCTGATTTATTCTTAACCTTCAGATTCTGGCTTGTCCTCATGATTCTAGGCGTGGCTGGACTCCCATTTGTCTACCGCGTCTTCCATAAACTGCCTGACAAAGGATACGCCTTTGCTAAAATGACCAGCTTAGTAATGACTACGTTTGTGTTTTGGCTACTGGCCAGTTATGGATTGATGAGCAATTCCGTAGGCGGTATCCTCTTTGCGATTGTGGTATTTGTAGGGGTATCTATCTGGCTTTATCAGCAAACAGACAAAGGGTTGTGGCACTTCATCAGAGAAAATGCAGCCTATGTGATCACGGCCGAGGCTGTCTTTACACTGCTATTTTTCGCGTGGGCTTTCGTGAGGGCTCAAAACCCGCAAATCACCGGCACGGAAAAACCGATGGAGTTTGCCTTTCTCAACGCGGTCACCTATAGCCCAACTTACCCTCCGCTTGATCCTTGGTTAAGCGGATTCGCCATTAGCTATTACTACATGGGATACATTATGATGTCGGTTGTCGGCCGGTTGGCAGCCGTGCAAACAAGCATCACCTTTAACCTGACCGTTGCTTGGCTGGTGGCAGGCAGCGGGATCGGAGCATATGGGCTGGTTTACAATCTAACAACACTACTCACAATAGACCGGCGGATCATAACCCAAGCGATTAAGCGCAACGCCATCATTCTAGGCCTAGTTGCTTCCGTTGCGATCCCGTTAGCCGGTAATAATCAGATGCTGTTAGAAACGCTACACGGCAACGGCATTGGCTCAGAAAACTTTTGGGCTTGGATAGACGTACGCGACATCGATGGCCCCCCAAATGAAACACCCCGCTTTGCTAACGGCGATGGCTCCGTTAATGGCAGTTGGTGGTGGTGGCGATCATCCCGCGTCATTGAAGAGTACAGCCTAGCTGGGAACGGTGCTTTAGAACCAATTGCCGAGTTTCCTGGCTTTAGCTTTGTGCTTGGTGACATCCATCCACACGTTTTAGCAATGCCGTATATCTTCATGATTGTGGCGTATGCACTCACGTGGTTTTTGGATGAAAGAGTGTGGGCTACCGCTGAAAAAGAAGGCGTTGTGCCGTGGGCAGAAACCTTTGTTAAAAATCTGGGGATCGATCGCTTGCTAATCGCTGCAATTTTGCTGGGTGGACTTGCTTTTACCAACACGTGGGACTTACCGATTCATCTGTTTGTTGTGCTATCTGCTTTTGCGCTTAACAGATGGCAGAAAACCGGCCGGTTCGATAATGACACGTTGATTGCAACCATTCTTCTGGCCATCTTGCTGGTTGTCTTAATCTTCGTTATTTACTACCCATTCTTCAGTGGATTAAGTTCGCAAGCGGGAGCACCTTACATTTTACCAATGCTCGTGCAGCCAACGCGGGTAGCTCACTTCTTGGTTATTTTTGGCACCCCCATTTTGATGATCAGCATTTTCTTAATCGTTTTGCTGATGCGCTCTCCTCAGGAAGGCCTACTGTCACCAGCCCTCACCGTCGGAATCGGCTTGCCTGTGTTTCTACTAACCTTTAGCCTATTCTTAACCTTTCTGATCGCTTCAACTGAATTTGGTCAGGGCTACTTTGCAGGCCCAGTCAATGAATTAGGGATCGCTGTACCTGCCCGCACCGCACCCACAGATTTTGGATGGGGGGCAGCATTTTTATTTCAACTTTTACCTATTTACTTTGCCCGACGATTTACCTTCATTGGTGTCACCCTCATTTTGGGAGCCATTCTAGCCATCGTTGTCTGGCTGTGGACGTCTCAGCTCACGCAGAGTTCGTCTCAGCTTACGCAGAACTTGTCTCAATCATCAAATAACATTGATCAACTTGGCACAAACATCCCTAAAGCGCTACCGTTCGTGCTGCTTCTCATATTCACGGCTACGCTTCTCATCATCGGCCCAGAGTACGTTTATTTGAAAGATAATTTTGGCCAGCGTATCAACACAATCTTCAAATTTTACTATCAGGCTTGGATTCTTTTCGGCGTTGCGGCTCTCGTAGCTATCGGATATTTGGTCAGGAACGCAAACATCGTGGGATGGTCGGCCGCAGGTATTTATGCCCTACTGTTTGTGTTCGCCGTGCGCTTCCCTATTGTTGGCGCTCAATCTCGCGCAGTTGAGTATCGTGGTCCAATAACGGCCGAAGTACGACGTGATCCAACTTTAGACGGGCTCGTCTTCATGCAGAATCAAAACATGAGCGATTACGAAGCGGTCATGTGGCTTAAGGACAACTCATCACCCGGTACAGTGGTACTTGAAACAACAGGCAATCCCTACTCGTACTATGCTCGCGTGTCCGCTAATTCAGGACTACCTACCGTGCTGGGCTGGGCCAACCATGAGCGTCAATGGCGCGGTGACAGTACGGATCAGGTGGGCATTCGAGACAGTCAAGTACACGAAATCTATGATACGCGTGACTGGGATCGGGCGAGTCAGCTTTTGAACAACTTAGATGTCACCTTCATCTACGTGGGCTCACTCGAGCGGCAAGATCATGACCCCGTTGGGTTGGAAAAATTCGCAAACAACCTTGAAGTCGCCTACCAGAATGAAGGGGTTACCATTTTTAAATGGCAGTAGACCGCCCTTCTGCTAACTCCTTTAGTGCTGCAACCTGATCGCCTTTACCTACCACAACTAAATGGTCTCCCGGCTGAAGGATAGTGTCCGCACCCGGAGAGGTTACTGGTGCTTCACCTGTATGCCCGATCAGCACAACCGTAACACCTGTTTTGTGGCGAATTTCGTTGTCGCGCAGTGATTTGCCTACTAAGGGTGAATCTGCTTTCAAGATCAAATCTTGTAAAAACAGGTCAATGCCTTCACTGGTCGTAACAACATCAAGCATGTCCACCAATTCCGGCCGGATAGCGATGTTTGCCATCTGTTGCCCACCAATCTGGTATGGTGAAATTACCCGGTCGGCCCCAGCGCGAATCATCTTGGTTTCATTTTGCTCTCTGGAGGCTCTTACGATGATGAGCAGATCTTCTCGTAATGCACGCGCAGACAAAACGACAAACAGATTGTCTGAGTCATTGCCGGTACAAACAAGCAGTCCGGCCGCATTTTCAACCCCCGCTTCAAGCAGGGTTTCATCCAACGTAGAATCCCCCGCAATATAAAGCAAGTTAGAATCCATTTCCTCCCACCGCTGCAGCATTTCAGTATTCTGATCTATAACCACAAACTTTTCACCATGAGCACGCAGCTCATTTGCAGCATTTTGTCCCACTCGGCCGTATCCACAAATCACAAAGTGATCTGACATACCTTGAATTTCTCGTTTCATTCGTCTCTCTTTCGCAAACTGATTCAGGCTAGCAACCAGCACATACTGCCCCAAAATTGAAAACCCATAGGCGACTGTACCAATCCCCACCACCATTAAAAATACCGTAAACAAACGTCCCAAGTCGGACAGCGGCTTCACTTCGCCAAATCCCACCGTCGTTAGTGTGATAGCGGTCATGTACAGACTATCTGTAACAGACCAGCCTTCAATGAGGACATAACCGACTACCCCAATCAGGAACATGCCGATGATAGCACCGGCCAGCAGGTACGCGCTTTCTCGGATAGAGTTTTCACGATTCATAGATAGGCCGCTTTATATCACAAATGAAAGCGGCGTGTGGCAATTGTGATAGGTTGATGAGATGACAAGTGGGCTATCCTAAGCTAATCACCACTTCAGTTCCACTTGAATCACCGCTATCAACATAAAGTTGTCCCCCCATCACGGCCAACATAGTGCTGTGAAGAGTCAACCCTTGGCCTGCACCGTTTGGATTTAGAGTAGGAACACTTTGGTTTACCCCAACACCGTCGTCTGCAATAACAAGCTGTAGATCCCCGCGCTTTTCACCTGAAATGATAATATGCAGCGGCCGGTTTTTGTCGGCACCCCGGCCGTGCTTGGCCGCGTTTCTCAGCGCTTCACGGGCGGCATAGTAGACAATTTCGGCCGTTTGGTCCGGCAATTGATCAAACTCTGACGCAATGTCGTTTGATATTTGCCAGCTCACACCATTGAATAGGCTTCCCATTTCATCATGGGCCAGCTTTCGCAAAGCACCCATCAGACCAAATTTTCGCACCGGGTCAATCGAAGCACCAGGCATTTGCGCTAGCAAGTCTGAAATCATTTGGTGAGCCGTAGTTAAATCTTCAATGGCATCCGATCGGCCGTTGGGGCCATTTAACGAAAGCATCGTCGTATGTAAAATCGGCAGGACCTCATCATGTAGCACCCGCCTAGTTTTTTGATCCATGAGTTGGCTTTCAACCAATTTCTGACGCTGCAGCACAATTAATCTCCGGGTGATCTCGGCACTTGCCATCGTATCAATTAAGCGTTCACCGGCCGTACGTGCAGCTGCTAGATCTTCCTCTGCATACAAACCGTTGTCCCAGCGATTGCCAAGCAGAAAGAGGCCAATTAGTCCGTGTCGGCTCCACAAGGGAATTGCCCACGATGCGCCATTAAACAGATCATCTTCCAGCGGAATAGGATCATCTTCAGCAGAGGCAAACTTGCCAACCAACCCTACACGCTCTGGCACATTTTGATGAATCGGGTAAGCCAGCGGTCCACTCACTAGGGTTGATAGCGGGCCGA